>JALYYZ010000160.1 GCA_030945985.1 Chloroflexota bacterium | reverse complement strand
GGCGTGCTGGAGGGCTCCGGGGCGGTGATCAGCTCAATTGGGGTCTACGGCAGTCCGCTTGAGACAGGTGAGACCGACCTGGAAGTGCGGCGGACCTGGGAGGAGCTGATTGATAACGCGCACCTGTTCGGGACGGATATAGTAGGGGGTTTCACGGGGAGGCTGCGAGGCAGGCCGATCAACGAGTCGGTGCCCCGGTTCCGTGAGGTGTTCGATCCATTGGCCGAGCGGGCGCTGAGGAAGGGGGTGCGCCTCGCCTTCGAGAACTGCGCGATGGATGGCAGCTGGCAGGCAGGGGACTGGAATATAGCGCATGGCCCCGACGCCTGGCAGCTTATGTTCGAGGCCGTGCCCGCCCCCAATTTGGGCCTGGAATGGGAGCCCTGCCACCAGATGCTCAACCTGATAGAGCCGTTGCCGCAACTGCGCGAGTGGGCACCTCGTATATTCCATCTCCACGGCAAGGACGCGTCCATATTGTGGGACGTGGTACACGAGTTCGGGGTGAACTCGTCGAGGCCGTACGTGTTCCATCGCACCCCTGGGTTCGGTGATACAGACTGGGTTGAAGTCCTGAGCGAGCTGCGCCGCTGCGGCTTCACGGGGGCGATTGACATAGAGGGCTGGCATGACCCGGTTTACCGTGACGAGCTGGAGATGACGGGCCAGGTCTTCGCGCTCAACTATCTCAAGGAGTGCCGCGGCGGGAAGTTCGTGCCGAACCCTTCCTGATGGAGGATGCGGCGGACAAACCGCCCAGAAGGGGGAGCTGATTACCTTTCCGCCTTCTCCATCATGTCTACCATCTTCCTGTGTGGCTTACTGCATAGGTAACAGTGCGCCCCTCGATTGAGGGTCGAGCTCTGCAAGCTGGAAGTGTTAGAGCGCGGAGCACGTAATCTCCCCTGCAAGGAACCTTCCTTTGTGCTTGCTGTGGTCCTGGGGCAGCAAGACATGAATAGCCTGTCGCGTATCTATTTGGCACCAAGCGATAGCGCTTCGTGCGCGCATGCGGAGAACGTCCAGCCTTTGGCAAGCATGCACCCAGGCTCTCCAATGCCCCGGACGCTTAGTGCTCTCCGTTTACAGTGCCCTAGAATAACCCCTCTGAACCCGGCTGGATTAAGGTTGGTTATTCTCCCTTTGTATCTCTGCCCGCCGCGACCACGCGGTTGCGCCCGCTCGCCTTGGCTTTGTAGAGTGCCCTGTCGGCGGCATTATTCAGTTCGTTAGCGCCGGCGAAGTGGGAGAAGCTTGCAACACCCGCGCTAAAGGTGACGTAGAAGTCGCCCGCTTCGCTCTGGTGGCGCACCTGTGAAAAGCCTTCACGGAGCCGGTCCATCAGCTTCACCGCGGGCCCCTCCTCCGTGTTGGGCAGGATTATCACGAATTCCTCTCCACCATACCGACCCACAACGTCCGATTTACGCAGCCTTTGTTGCAGCAGGCGCGAGATGCTTTTTATCACCTGATCGCCCGTTGGGTGCCCATACGTGTCGTTTACACGCTTAAAGTGGTCTATATCAACCATGACGAGCGACATGTCGGCACCCGCCCTGGCTGTGCGGGCCACCTCCAGGGACAGTTGCTCTTTCAGCACGGTGTGGTTGAATAGCCCCGTCAGGCTGTCGCGCACCATAAAGGAACGCAGCACCCGTAACCGCTCAACTCTGCCGCACACCGCCGACACAAGGTGCTCGGGCCGGATCGGCTTGGTAAGAAAGCTGTCGCCACCCAGCCGCATCGCGGCCATCTGCTTGTCGACGTCCGTCTCCGCCGACAGGTAAACTATTGGCACGCTGACATAAGCCTCCTGCTGGCGAATCACTGCGGCAAGCTCGATGCCCATACAGCCTGGCATATGCATATCCATCAGAATCAAGTCGGGTTTGCTTTCGACAAGAGCCGTCAGGGTCAACATTGGGTCGCTGATCACGGTGGTCAACATGCCCGCGTTCTCAAGAATCGAGGCGTGATATCTGGCCAACTCAGGCTCGTCGTCAACTATCAGTATGCGGAAGGGGTCCAGGTCTTGAGGCGCGGCGATCTGGTCCAACTTATTGACTATGCTGTCGACGCTCGCCGGCTTTGTGAAATATGCCACGCCGCCCGCGCGCACTGCGAGCAGTCGCGCCTTCATGTCGTCGTGTGCCGAGACGAAAATGGTGGCCGGCGGCTCCCCTTCTTTCATGCTTACCAGCTCGATGTCACTATCAGGCGAGGCAATGTCCGAGATCACGGCAATAGGTTTCAGCCTTGCTGATGCTGCCTGGAGGTCGGCACAACAACTGAAAGTGTGCACATCATATCCGAAATGGCCTATCTGCACGGCCATATCCTGAGCCAGATCGGCGTCCTCTTCATACAGGTAAACCACCTTGCTCTTCGTCTCGTCGCGAGTGGCATATCGCGGCTGTACAGGGGGTCGTGCCCATACCGGCGATTCTGCTCGAGTTGAGGATTTCTCCTCATTCGAGGCTAGCGCGGGGGGTATGTTCTGTGGCCGAGCGGCAACTTGAGGCAAAATCGCCTGATCAGGCTCGTCCGCCCTGTCAGGCTCTGCGGCAGCGCGGCGCAGCGTGCTGAGTAGCGTCTCGACATGCCTTATCTCGGGCTGAGTGAACCGTGCGTCTCGCTCTATTACCGCTTGCAAGCAAAGTTCCAGCTCGCGGGCTTCCTCGCTCAACCGGGCGAACCCGAGCGAGGCCCCTGAGCCCGCCAGGCTATGCGCCGCCCGGTGCAACGTTTCGAGCGCGATCTCGTCGCCCCACGCGAGCGCGGCGTGTTGCCATGCCTGCGCCATACGCTCAAGCTTCTCGGGCAGGCCGGAGGCGTAAATCTCTTTCAGAGCTGATAGCTGCTCCTGCACAGCGAGCAGAGAGCTAGTCATTTTCTTCCCAGATGGTGCGTATCGTTGAAGAGAGCGTCATCGGGTCGAAAGGCTTGGGAATCACGCCGATAGCGCCCAGCTCCTTATAATAGCCGCGCTCGTTGGGCTGCACTTTTGCGGTCATAAATACCACCGGGGTGTCCGCAGTATCGGCGAGCAAGCGCAGCGCCTTTAGCGTACTGGGGCCGTCCATGCCGGGCATCATCACGTCCAGCAAGATTAGGTCGGGCGCAAAGGCCGGCGCCTCTTGGAGGGCTTCTTTGCCCGAGCCGCAAATCCGCACTGAGAAGCCGCCAACCGCCTCGAGCGCGAGCCGCGCCACGGCCTGTATATCGCTCTCATCTTCGACAAACAATATGCGATTTAAGCTTTCCTTACTCATACTCTTTGCATGCCTCGATTCCTGTTGATTAGTTCTGTAATAGTGCTCAGCAGCTTCTCGTTTGAGGCGCGCGTTTTGACAAGGGCAGCGTCCACGTTGCCGGCCTCTTCGGCGCTGACCTCACGCGCCGAGAAGAGCACAACAGAAGTCAATGGACCGGTCTGATGGAGCCGTGGAAGCAGCTCCAAACCCCGCCCGTCGGGCAGGCCTAGGTCGAGTATCACGAGATCGAACTGCTCTTCGGCCAGCTTGGTGTATGCCTCCGCCAGGGTGGAAGCGTGTGAAACCTCTCCTAGATCGCGGAGCATCATGGCTACCACCTGCACAATGTCGAGATCGTCCTCGACATGTAATATGCGCGGGCGGGCGTCCGATTGGTGAGTGGCACGGCGCACCGACATCAAGAGCCGGTCCCCGTCTATCGGCTTATCGACCCAGTCGATAATGGCAGCTGCCCCGGCGTCCAACTCTCGAGCGGCAAGCTCAGCTCGTGCCGAGACCACCACGATAGGAAGATTGTGGGTGGCTGCGGCCTCACGCAACTCCCTGATGAGTGATAGGCCATCTTTATCAGGCAGCATCAAGTCGAGGGTCATAGCGTCGTAGCTCTCTTTTTCCAACTTCTCCCTAGCTTCCGCAGCGCTATTGGCCGTATCGCAGGTGAAGCCTCCTTTCGACAGCATTATGCCGAGCAGGTTGGCCACATCGCGGTCATCCTCGCAAATAAGGATGTGCGGCTGGCGGTCAGCCCTACCAGCTTCCAGGGCGCTCGTGTCGCGGGTGTAGGTATGCCATTCCGGCAGGTCGAAATAGAAGGTGGTGCCTTTGCCCAGCGTGGTCGTGAAGCTAAGCTCGCCGCCAAAGCTCTCCACGATGGCTTTGCTGATGCTGAGGCCTAGCCCCGTGCCACCCTTTTGCCTTGTATCGGACGAATCGGCCTGCGCGAACTTCTGGAAGATGCGGCTACTGAACTCTTCGCTAATCCCCGGACCATGGTCCTCCACCAGTAGCCTGATCTTGCCGTCATGCCGCACAACCGATATCTCCACGGCATCGCCCCGCGGCGAGAACTTGGCCGCGTTCGAGAGGAGGTTCGTGAGAACCTGGATCATGCGGTCGCTGTCGATGTTGACGGTAGCATCGTCCAGGCTCTCTTTGATGGTGAAGCGGACACCGAATTGCCCGGCATAGCCCTGGTTAGCATCCATCGCCTGACTGACAAGCGGCATGAGAGATGTTGGCGCGATCTCAAATACCATCTTGCCCGACTCGATTTTCTCCATATCGAGTATGTCGTTTATCAGTCGTACAAGGCGCTCGCTGTTGCTGTGGGCAATATCAACCATCGCCTTGACCTGGGGCGAGACCTCCCCGGCCACTCCCCCGGCGATCAGGCCGAGAGAACCGCGTATTGAGGTGAGCGGCGTTCTCAGCTCGTGGCTCACCATCGACACAAACTCATTCTTCATCCGGTCTATATTCTTGCGCGCGGTGATATCACTTGACATCCCGAATGTGCCGGTGATGGAGCCGTCTTCGTCACGGAGAGGCATCTTCTTTGTGAGAAACCAGGTCTCACTTCCGTCCGGCCAGACCTCGCGCTCTTCCTGCCCGAAGATGGGTACGCCGGTTCTGATAATCTCTTGTTCATCGTTGTACGAGGCCTCGGCGAGCTCCTTCGAGAAGAAGTCGGCGTCAGATTTGCCCACCGCGTCGCGGGGATCGGCCAACTGGAGCGAGTTTGCAAGGGCGCGGTTGATGCGGGTGAACTTGCTCTCCCTGTCTTTTACATAGATGCTGTCGGGCAGGCTCTCCAGGAGCAAGTTCAACTGGTAGCGCTCGGAGGCAGCGGCCTTCTCGGCGCACTTGCGCTCGGTAATGTCCCTCGCCACGATAAGGACACCTTTTGGTCTGCCCGCACTGTTCTTGACCAGCGAAACGCTCATCTCTACCGTGAAACGTGTGCCGTCGCGGCGCACCATTTGATATTCCAGGCCATGATAGCTCTCGGTGCGGAGCAGCCGGCGCATCTTCTGCCTTACCCAGGCTTGATCCTCCTGCGCAATAAAGTCGAATACGTTCTGGCCAAGTACCTCGTCGCTGCTGTCGTAACCGTACATGGCGGCGCACTGCCTGTTGCAGAGCAGGAGGGTGCAATCCAGGTCGCACAGGGAGATGGCATCAGGAGAAGTTTCGACCAGGTTCCTGTATAGGGCCTCCGATTCGCTCAGTCTCTCTTCAGTCTTCTTGCGCTCGGTTATATCGCGCGAGACCGACAAGGTGCCGACCACCTTTCCCTCGGTGGTGTGCATGGGCATCGTGGTTGTGCAAATCCATCTCTCCTCGCCGCCCGGTAGCGTTTCTCTCACTTCCTTGTCGATGACGGGCAAGGTTGTTCTTATTACTTCCTGCTCTTCATCATGGATCGACCGTGCACGGTCGGGCGGGTAGAAGTCGGCGGCAGTCAGGCCACATGCGTCCTGAGCGCGAGCGAGCCCCAGCCTGCGGGCAAAGGCTTTGTTGACCTTGATGTAGCAGCCGTGCTGGTCCTTGATAGAAATGGCGTCTGGTGAGTTGTCGAGAAGAGTGTTGATTATTTGCTTCTCGCCTACTATGGCTTGTCCCACTTCTCGTCGCCCGGTTACATCTTGTGACGCCGCAACAGTATGCACTGGAATAACCCCCACTATCGAACATGTGAACCTTGCGTAAAATAGAGGCAGATCATGCATAACTGCGGTGGCCCTAAACTGGGAACGAATCAGGACACTGACCGCGCTGTCTCACCGCCCGCCTTTATGCTCAGTATAAAGCCCATGCCCCGCCAAAATGCAGGGACTTTGGTCCCGGAATTGTAGGGACCTTCGTCGTGTCTTCAGATCTTGACGATATCAGCCGGCCAATCAGCGTTCGTTGGATAGTGCGTCCGTCCTGTGGAATTGTTGCCTTACGGCTTGGGACAGTGTTCCGCTGCCTCACTGCTTCTAAAAGCGCCGGAAGGGTCAGAACTAAGAGGAGCACTTGTTGTAGAAGTGTCAGGACTGGGAGCACACAATCTCCTTTGCGATGTTCAGCCCGTCTCAGCCAAGCCATAGGGCAGGTCTTTGCATACCTTTGGCTGCCATCTGTGCAGATTGCAGGGCACCAAGTCTCTGCCGGAACATACACCGCTGTTCAGGCAAGGGCACCTTCTCTTTCGGCTTGCTGCGGCATCGAAAGTAGTCTCTCTGCTCATCAAAGGCCTGTCGAAAACGTGAGCCTGTCCTGAATGATCCAAACCCTCGCATTGGGTAGTAGTGAATTCAAAGCCTCGCACCAAGAACATCTCGGACAGATCGCGGAAGCTAAGCTTGTATCTGAGACGCCACAGCACTACGTCTGCGGGGAACTGAAGATGGTTGAACTGCGTGCCGGGTCGCTCTTTGAAACTTCGCGAGCAGTCCCTCTATCGAAAAGTGAGATAGCCAAGAGATGTTTTGCCTGACAGTTGAGTGGCTGCCGGAGAGCTACAATGGGGACAAGTCATAGCTATACCTTGACGAGATGATAAGATCGTGCCAAGCCTACGGCATGTGAGCCCTCACTAACAAGCGCACGCTGAGTTCTGACACTTCCACATAGTAGAGCGCATGTTCAATCGTCTGAAGCAGTTCCGCAGGGTGGCTCGCTATGAGAAGAGAGCCCAAAACCACAAAACTATCCTGACTTTAGCCTCTATCCTTCTCTGGCTCGGATCTTGACAACACATCCTACTGTCGCAACCGGTCGCGGTGCATGATCACGTTATTCAGTTTAGCAATTGGAGGAACAACCCTATGTCGAACCAGCAATATACCGGCGATGTCCAGGACGACGAGCATTCACCCGGTGGGGTGGAGCTCGGCGAAATAATCAACACGGTGAAGGCCGCTCTCATCGATGCCCAGGAGCAGCCCGACATGGGTGCTAAGCTTCAAAGCGTCGAACTCACGTTACAGACTGTGGCCAAAGCCGAAGGTGGGCCGCAACTGAAATTCAAGATTCTAGTGGTAGACGTGCAGTTAGGCGGCACTATTGGTGCTGAGAATGTGCAGACCATCAAGCTGGCGATCACTCCTCCGAAGTCACAGCGAACGAAGTTGGATGGATATTCAACAGGCGACATCCGTGGCAGTTTGGTCGCTGGCATACAGGCGATCCGACAAGGACTGTCTATAGCAGCCATGCCGCCTACACCTCTTGTGCTCAAGAACGCCTCTGTTGAATTGAATTTCACTGTAACGCGCGACGGCAAGATTGACATAGTGGTGTTCAATGCCGAGGTGAAGTCTACCTCGGTGCAAACCATCAAGCTGACCTTTGGGCCCGACAGCGTTGGCGCTCAGGGCAGTGGCGGAGGCGGCGACGATTATAGACGCCAGGGCGCGTGATCGCACTCGGTGCTTGTAGTGATACCGCTGGTCTTGAAAACGGCCCTTCAAGGCTGCGGATGGCGTAAGTAGCCACCACAACGTCTAATTCCTCTATTCTCATAGCCAGGTAGTTCAATTGTGTGCAGGTCTTGTGTGTCTCTTGTGGTAACCGGTAGAACTGGATTGCCGTTATACTGTTATAAGCAGCAGCGGCCCCGGGCACGGCGCTCTAATGCTCGGCGCACCACACTAGCTTGGAAGTAATCACTTGGGAAGGGGATAAACGTTGGAAAGAAGCACCCGCACGAGAAGAGACCTTTTTTGGACACGAAGACGAATAGGAACACAAGCTAACAATAAGGAGCAAACGATATTAGAGACAAATCGCGTCAATTGGAACCTATTACGAGTCCTCACGCTGCCTCTACTAGCGGGAACCTTGGGCATAATCCTCTTAACGGCAGCGAGGCCAGCCTGGGCGGGTCCTCCCATACACGATCTGGCAGGTAGTTCTCGGGCCGTCCAACCTGCCGCTCTGTTGGATTGCTGGCAGATAGTGCCCAGCCCTAACCCTAGTACAAGCACCGCTGAGCTCAATGGAGTAGCAGTCGTCTCTACTACCGATGTATGGAGTGTTGGTACTTACCAGGATAGTAACGCTGTATACAGGACGCTGGTTGAGCATTGGAACGGCAGCGCATGGTCTGTAGTGCCCAGTCCTAACGTGGGTACACAGGGTAGTTACCTTAATGGAGTAGCAACAGTATCCGCCAACGACGTGTGGGCTGTTGGAGAGTATGAAAATGGAACGCTGATTGAGCATTGGAACGGCAGCGCGTGGTCTGTAGTGCCCAGTCCCAATCCGGGCCCCGGCACTAATGGCCGTCTCATTGGAGTAGCAGCAGTATCCGCCAACGACGTGTGGGCTGTTGGTAGTTACTACGGCGGTAGCGGTGGCGCAGATCTGAGTTTCATTGAGCACTGGAACGGCGGCGCCTGGTCTTTAGTCTCTAACCCCAACCCCGGCACACAAGAAAACGCCCTGGACGGAGTAGCAG
>JALYYZ010000134.1 GCA_030945985.1 Chloroflexota bacterium | reverse complement strand
TTCCGAGCGCGCCGTTGTTCCTACCGCCCACCGGTGGCGGTGGCCTGCCGTGGCTCGGACCGTTCGCGCTACTCCTCGGTGCTTTGCTGCTGTCGCTGGGTGTGAGTATGCGCAGACGAGTACGAATGCGGGTGCGGGACGTACGTTAGGGATTACCCAATCAGCGCGAAGTATGGGGCGTGCCTTCGGTACGCCCCTTCGCTTGTTACCTTCCCTATCCAAAGGTAGTCAACAAGCTAAAGAAGAAGAGCACTCTGCATGAGGCTGCAAGCTGAGGCCAGTCAAGTATCTTAATAAAGCACCTTAGCTCGACTTTGTACAATCATGTAATTGAGTGTGCCACGTGCGTGCAGCCAGGCAGAGAGTTTTCCAACCTTTATCACACATCACGCTAAAGGGCTGACGTTTATAAACTCCCAGGCGTGCGCATAAGCTCATCCAAGCTCACGCACCCGCTCAGCTGTAGGATTGTACAAAGTCGAGCTTAGCCGGTGGGGTACTAGTACCTCACCAGCTAAGTTTTAATGGTCGCGAAAAGCCTTATTGCACACTCACCAAATCATCACTATTTAGCTGGTAGGGTACTAGTACCTTACCAGGAAAGTATCAATTGTTTCCTTCTTGCTTAGCATGTGAGCAAGAAGGAAACAAAACAATTACAAGCTGCTTAGCTTGGTAAGCCAACAGGATCTGCGCCGAGGAGCTAGGCTGTGCCTTCCCGCTCGGCGGGTTCACTCGGGTTCTTCTGGAGCGCTTCGACTATCGTCTCCAGGGCATGGAGCGCCTGTGGGTCGTGGATTGCGTACCTGCGTCGCAGGTAGGTCTTGAGATCAGGTAGATCGGAGCTACCGGCATCCTCGTCCAGGAAACCTGCCGCCCTGAGCAAGTCGTCGAGCGAAGCGTGCAGTGCGCCTGCCAGGGCGCGCAGCTTGTCCCGTGATGGCAGGGCAATATCGCCCATCTCCAGGCGCGAAATGTACGAGCGGCTAAGTCCGCTGGCGCGGCTCAGGTCTTGTTGCGTAAAGCTTGCTAACTGGCGTAATTCTTTGATACGCAGCGCAAGGGTGGAATGTGGACCCATGTCTCTATAATAAACGATTGCCATTTTTCTGGACAGGGATACAGCTTGGGCTACTGCTTCCAATGCTGTGACCAACCTGGCGAGCATCAAAGAGTCGAAGTCACTTTAGATGTCAAAAGCTGACGCTATAGGGCATCAGGACGAGACAGCTCATGGGCCATGTTGTGCCGGCTTTTCGCAAATGGTCCTGGCCGGCAACATGACCTTTTGACTACGAGCAGAGATCAACCTAGTACTTTTATCCCGTTACGGCATAGCTCAGCAGGTGCTAACATGTAATCAGGGAAGGCGTATCCGCTCTCGCTGCAGCCATGCGCATAATCCTGTTTCACGGCACACGACCGGTGGGCCAACTTACGTTACGCTTAGACAGGCTCAATATTATGGATACTCAAGATAAAGAGACTTTTGACTTGCAGGGCCGCATAGGCTGCTTTAGCCTGACCGACCTGCTTCAAAGCCTATCCTTCACTCAGAAGACCGGCACGCTCACTCTAATACAGGGCTGGAACACGCGCACCATCTGCTATGAGCATGGTCGTATCACCTACATAGCTGCTGCTACGCGCCTCCCCAGTGTAGTCGACCTGCTGATCCAGGCGGGTAAGCTAACTGTTCAGCAGCTTGAGCGTACGCTCGGACAGGACTGGAAGAAACGGCTCAACCCGGGACAGAACGAGGCTGGAGCGCCCGAACCTGAGCCTGCCCGTATCCCGCAAAGTGCAGGCATTAGCAACGGTAACGGCTCGGCATCTTCAAAAGGAGGTCTCTCCCAGTCGAGGCGGCTCTCATCCAGCAACCTGAACAGTTCGTCGCTCGACCATGAGATGGGCGATCTTGACGCCTTTGTACCGCCCGACTACGGAGAACAATCGCCCTATAATAACGGCAACCCTCTGGATCCGGGGCGTATGCTCCTCAAGGCCAAGCTCGTTACGAACGAAGAACTTGCCTGGTGCGAAGAGCAGATGCTCGAAAGTACCATATACACACTCTTTTTATGGAGAAACTGTAAGTTCACGTTCCAGGGCGATCTGCTTGTAAAAACCGATGGTATACCCGTATCGGTCAGTTCGGAGAAGCTGATTATCGAAGGCACCCGCCGGGTCGACGAGTGGATAAATATCTCTCCCGTCATACCTTCTGTACTTATGGCTTTCAGACGCCTGCCAAAGCCGGTTACGGGACCTCTGTCGGACGAGGCGCGCGAGGTGCTTGCACAAGTAGACGGGATAAGCGACGTGGCGACGATCGCGCGGAAGCGCCAGCGAACCCAGTTCGATACCGCCAAGTTGCTGCATGGCCTCACGCAGCTAGGCATGGTACAGCCTGTGCCGCCCGATAAGCCCCGCGTTATGGAGCTTTTCCGCTACACAGTCGAGGCAGTTTATATCAAGCTGGTCATGTACGGCTACTCTCGCAAGGCGATGGAGTTTGAATATGAGCTAAACCGCTTTGCAAGGGAAAACAAGCTCAAAGTCAGGATGCATATCGGCAAGATAAGGATGACCGATGGCGACCTGCCTATAGATACGATAGCCCTGCTTGACCTCTACAAGCTCTTTATTGCCATCGAGACGAACAAGTTTACCAAGCTCTTCCCACCGGAGATCCGAAAGGGCCTGACCGAGGCGCTCTACCAGCATATGGATGTCGATAACCGTGCGCTTATGCGTATGTACGAGTTCCACGCTATGGAGGGTCTGCTGCAAACGTCTCTCGGAGATGGCGAGTAGCTTTTTCCTCATGCACCGTAAATTAGTGTACCGGCTGCAATGACAATTACTGAAAGGGCCATGGAGACATGGCCCTTTCTGCTTATCCTTGCGTTCCTGGCCCGTAATTGCTCACCTCTTGTTGTAGAATAGAGTATAACAATCAAGACGGTTGGGGGTAGTGGGTGCGCAGCAATAGCCTGATTTCAGTACGCGGGGCCTTTCTATTCTTCCTGGCTGCCCTGGGTGCCTTACTTGTGGGTTGCGACTCTACGGTTCCAACACGGGCACCGACCCCAGGCGCGGTAACAGGCACGCCATCCATCGTTGTGCCCCAAACAACACCAGTTGAGCCCGGCAGCCCTGTTCCGGCAGTCGTTCCCACCATTGCTCTGCATATCTCCAGCTCAGCATCTCCCTCTCCGGCTCTATCTGAAGACGCTCGCGTGGATCTCTATAGCGCCGTTGTTGGCGCACTTATAAAAAACGAAGCGGCCCTGAACGTTTACGTCATCCCATATGTAGGCAAAGGCGAACACCTTGACGACCCTGACGAGAGCTTGCCGCTTCCCGCATCGCTTCTCTCCACGCTTCAGAGGCGCTACAGCAGAGTCCAATTTGCCATGTCCGGCTTTGCGGATGCAGTCGGGGCGCTCGACGATGGTGGCAAGGTGAAGAACGATGGTGTGCTCCTGACAGTTGGCGAAATCAGCCTGTCTGGAGCCGGCGGTAATAGTTCCGCGACTGTCAAAGCCAGCATATACCGCAAGGCAGGCGATGCCGAAGGCTATATCTACACGCTCCAGCGCGACTCCTCCGGTGCCTGGGCTGTGACGAAGAAGAGCGAGGAGTGGAACGACAAGTAGAACCATTTTGCAGACGGCCCTGCTGATAGGGAGATTGGAGATTACGGTTGGCAGCATCGATAGGCGAGAAGAAACAGGCACAGGGTAGGCCACTGATCGACGCGCTTCTCAAAATTATGCCCAGGGATCGTGTGCATTCTACTCCCGAAGACCTGGCAGCATTCGGCTACGACGGCACCTGGGCTCTGCACAAACCTGATGCTGTTGTCTCACCACTTACCGCTGAAGAGGTGGCCGATGTAGTGCGCCTGGCGGGTGAGCTGGACCTACCTGTTGTGCCTCGCGGCGGCGGAACGGGTCTGGCGGGCGGCTCGGTACCTGTTGAGGGCGGCATTGTGCTCAACATGGTAATGATGAACCGGATATTGGAGCTTGACAGGCTCAATATGGTGGCGGTGGTGCAGCCGGGGATCGTAAATGCGAAGCTGCAGGCCGAAGTTGAGAAGGTGGGGCTATTTTATCCGCCCGACCCGCAGTCGCTACGGCAGTGTACGATAGGGGGCAATGCGGCCACCTGCGCGGGCGGGCCACGGTGTCTCAAGTACGGCACCACCAAAGATTACGTGCTCGGCATGCAGGTGGTGCTTGCCGATGGACGTGTTATCCGTACCGGCGGCAAGATGATGAAGGTGCAGACGGGTTACAATCTCACTCAGCTCTTTGTAGGCTCCGAGGGTACCCTGGGCGTCATCACGGAAGTCACGCTCAGGCTCATAGCCAAACCACTGCATCGTGGCACCGTTATGGCGGTGTTCAATAAGCTCAACGATGCGGCTGAAACGGTCAATCGCATCTTGCAGTCAGGCATAGTGCCTCTATCGCTGGAGATGATGGACAACCTGTGTATCAGGGCCGTAGAAGCCTACAAGCCTTTCGGCTTGCCACTTGAGGCAGAGACTATATTGCTGATCGACCAGGACGGTAATAGCAGTCAGGTTGTGCAGGACGAGCTGGCAGCGATAGCGAACCTGAGTCGAGAGGGCGGGGCAGTAGATGTGCGCCAGGCGAGTTCCTTACAGGAGAGTGAGGCGTTGTGGGCCGCGCGCCGCGCCGTATCACCCGCCGTCTCCAGGCTCAAGCCGAACAAACTGGGCGAAGATATCTCCGTGCCGCGAGCCCGCATCCCCGACATGGTGAGGCGGGTCAAGGAAATCGCCGAGCGGCACAACCTCTTGATACCCCTGTTCGGCCACATAGGTGACGGCAATTTGCACCCCAACATCCTGTGCAACCTGCGCGACCCCGAGGAGATGGCTAGAGTGCAGGCAGCCGCGCGCGACATATTCGAGGCAGCGGCGTCTCTCGGTGGCACCCTGTCGGGGGAGCATGGCATCGGTACCCTCAAGCGAGCGTTCTTGTCTGAGAGCCTCGATGCGGCTACTGTTGAGGCCATGGGGCGCATAAAGTGGGCCCTGGACCCAGGCAACAGGCTCAACCCAGGGAAGATCTTCCCGGTGGAGCCCAGGACCCTTAGCGGCCAGGCTTAGTGCCTCTTCAAGCCACTTCATGGGAAGAGGAAAAACAAATCAAAACCCAAAGGGTTTTGATTTGTTTTCCGAGATAGAGCACCTGTGATCTATCGGACTCCAATCTCTTCATTGCTAATGCCTTATCAGCAAAGGACTGGCAGTTTCAATATTGCACACCGGAGGTGTGCAATATTGAAACTGCAAATCAAAACTTAGTTGGAATGCCTCTAATAGTCTATATCTGCGCGCAGACCCCTGGACTCAGTCATCTCTTCGCTTAAAGGGCCGCTTGCCGAGCCCGTGTCGTGCCCACCTGGCTGCTCCACAGAGTTGTCCTCTTCATCTATCAAGCTGATATGCTTGATTTTTGTATCTCTTGTGCGTGAGGTAGCTCCGCCTGCTGCCCTGCCTGTGCCCCATGTGCCTTCCGGTCCACTGTGCGTTGGCTCTTTTTCTAGCGGGTCTGACAGCAGATTTTCGATCCCGTCACCGAGCGCTCCGAGTAGCGAACGCGCGGCGAGGAAAGACTCTCGCACGGCGGCACGAGCGTGGTGGCGTGTCTCGCGTGGCAGCATCATGCCTGACATTCTGACCAGCGCGAAGGGTATGCTGACGGCCAACCTGGTCAGGTCTGCCACCGTAGCCGCGACGTCGTCAGCCGGGCCTGGGCCTGTCCCGCCGAATTCTTTATCCCACTCTACTTCTTCCGACGAGCGTTCTCCACTCGCAGCGGCGCTGACGCCACTATTGGCACTCCCGTCGGCATTGTTGAAATTCTGGTCTTTGTTATCCATATTGCCTCCCACCCGAAACGGGCTATATGCAAGATTATCTAATCACCATGTAGGCCTCGTATGTTTATTATGATGGCAAGCACAATGCCACGGAAAAGTGAACACGCTCAGGTTAGCCACAGTCGTTAGCTTACGGCTGTATATACTCGCCAAAATCGCTCCCCTTCAGCAGCCTGTGCTGGTTGGAATAGTTATATGGTGGGTATATCGCCGTTATACCATCCTCCACAGAGAGGTCTATGCTGCTGCTATAGCTCTTCAAGTGGAGTTCTAACGACTTCAGGTCTATGTAGGCCATTGCTCCGCTCCCCGTATATGCAGGTGTTACCGAAGGCAGCCCCGCTATTGCGTACCCTACGGATGCCGAATAGAGCGGCCTGGGTGATGCCTCTGTGCTGAACAGATCGCTCAAAGGGATCGACATTATAGCAAGCGCATCCTTTGAGTAGAGGCCCCGCGTATTGTTTTGCCAGGTAGCATACAGTAGCTTTCCATCCCTCTCTACAGGTTTGTAGTCCCACAAATATTCGGTTGGGATAATCGGCAGAGCACCCGTGGCGACTGACTTAATGCGGTCTAGCTGCGCCACCTGTATACTATTCCCTGATTGCCACAGGAGCAACAATTCTTTATCGCCGGTCTTGCCTGTGGTAAATACTCTGTTGTCGGGCTGAGCATCACTGGCGATGGAGATTTTTATGGAGGCATCCTGTGGCTCTTGTGGGTCAATTATGCTGTACGAGCTCCTATGCCTGTCCCACTCAGCAACGAGAGCCTTGCCCGCATACGGCCCGTCGGCCAGGAATGTAGCGCCAACGGCGGTCTGATCGTGGGCACCCAATACAGTGCCGGTCCACTCGGTAAGCACCCTGGGCGCTGCTCGGCCCAGCAGGTCAATCAAGACGACGCGTTGTGTTTGCGTCTGGCCGGTGCTAGCCGAGGTGTCGGCCGGCGTGTATGTAAGGAGCACGACATAGTTACCGTCAGGGCTGATTTGCGCGCCAAAAAAGCCTCCCTGCTGTGTGTAGACTAGGCGTTTGCCGCCAGGACCACCTGCAAGATAGAGGTTACTCGACATATCTGCGGCTCCGTTATTCTCCACCTGCGCAAAAAGTATCTGTTCTCCATCCGGGGAAATATCGAGTATGGGCCAGTTGTTCGTGCCTGTGAAAGGATCGATCACCTTGCCTGTGCCGTAAGGGTAGTAGGCAACGCCGCGGGTGGGGACGAATTGTCGAACTCCATAGCGTTGGTTGAGGCTGGCTGCATCGAGCGCAAACTCCCAGATTCCATGCTTTCCACAATGGTACGAGGTTGCTCCAATAACCTGGCCGGCGGGAACGGTGAGCATATTCGGCGACATATAGTTAACATTGACACCCGAGAGAAAGGCCGCCGTGTATCTCCGCCTATTGGGGCTGGTGCCCGCTGAAGGTACATCATAGAGGACGCAGCCACCTGCACCTCTGTCATGCACAACGCTCGATAGGTCGCTGCCTTTCAGCCACAGCCAATCATTGCCTTTTCGTAAGTAGAGACCCTGCGGATTAGCCCTGGCACGCATGAGTATGGCCCCGTCCAGCCCCTCCGTCTCGGCGTTCTCGCGATCCTGGCTGAGCAACTTTGCAGCGTCACTGTAGCCCGGCTCTATAGCCTCCACCACTTGCAGACTTTGCATCGCCTGCAGCCATTGCTTGCCTGTTGTCTCCTGGGCGGCTTTGCTGTAGGCGAGATCGCGCCGCTTGATATAGCTCATGGCTTCGGCGGTCCGCGCATCGGCGTCGTGGTAGCCTGATGCGTCGCCAAATAGGGCGCGTGCCTCCTCCCACTGCTTCGAGTTTGCTGCTTTCTGCCCTGCCTCGTAGCTGTTGCGCCGCCACTCGCTGTGCCACGATTGCCAACCGGCCCAGCCGAGCACGCCTGCTATAAGTACAAGGCCGAGCACAACCTCGCGTACCCTGGTAAAGTCACGCGCGGGCAGCGGCTCCGGGTCGATCTCCTCAACGATAGAGACTGCATATGCCCGCTCTCGATGTGCCGACTCCGTGGGTGGCTCTTGCATCACTGGTCTCCCTGTGTGCTTGTTTGCTGTATAGAGTATACGCGACTGGAAAGGGCCTCGTGCAGCTTCATGGACCTTTTAACTCTTGAGTGCAAAACAAACACAGCAAACCCCCGGGGTCGTGGTGTGTTTGTTTTTAAAAAGAAGTGCTCTCTTCCCAGGGAGTTACTTAATGCAGCTTCCAGCCACCTCTTAGGGAAAGAGCACTTCTTTCCAGGAAAAGAGAAAGCAAAACCGCAGAATTTTGCTTTCTCTTTTTACTTTCAAAAGCTAAGAGGTAGTTGGAAGCTGCGTTAAGAGGCACTGGACATTAACTACCAGCTATGAGCCAGACCAGCATACCTACCAGCGCCCCAATAAGAGTAGCCGCACCATTTACAAGGTCGTTCGTCACCCAGGCGTGCCCACGGACCAGTGTGGTCGCTGTGCCGCAATGATGCGTGCGGCTCTCAGTGGGCTTGCGGCAGACATCACAAAAGTAGGACGCCTGCACCGTGGCTCCCAATATACTGTCGGCTGCGGACCCGATTATGCCTCCTATGAGACCCGCCATAAGAAGAGCAAGCGGGTCGCCTGTGTTTAAAGTGTTCTGTGGAGCAGACTGCTCTGTCCACCATAGCGCCGCAGCTACGGTACCGAGCGCGAGCGCGCCCAGAGCCGTTGCCGCGCTGCCCAGCCATGTTACGCCTCCTGACGTCCCGGCAGCCACGCGCCTGCCCGTAGTGATAAGGCGTGGGGCCGTCTTACTCAACGTGCCCAGCTCCGTCGCCCAGGTGTCCGCCGTGGCCGCCGCAAGAGAAGCTGTAAAAGCATACAGGAGCGCCACACTCATTGTGGCCGGTACAAATCGGGAGAGGAGAGCCAACAGAGCCGCTACACCTCCGTTGGCGATTACCTGCGCGGCGTCACGCCGGCCTCCCTTCTCGAACGTCCTGGCTGCTTCGACCTTATGGCTATCGTCGTGTTTGAAGAATGAGAGCAAAGAGGAGGAGGCGAAAAAGAAGACCAGGAGCAAAGCCCAGGGGAGACCGCCGAAGCCGAGAATGGTGCCACCTGTTAGCATTGCAGCTACAGCGCCGCTGCGGGAGAGCGCCTTTGCTCGGAACCCAACATAAGCCACCAGGGCGGCAGCAGGGTACGCTAAGATCAAGAGGGGCGATGTCAAGCTTAAATCAGAGCCGGCTAGGCTGCCTGGCCCCTGTTCAGAGGTAAGGTTCGGCGGCAAGCTCTTTGAGGCCGGCGATGAGCGCGTTTGTATCCTCGGGCCTGCCTACGCCAATTCTGAGGTGGTTGCTCAGCCAGCGATCTGTAATGCTTTTGACAAGCACACCCCGCTGTTGGAGGTGTCTCTGCACCTGGGTCGCATTGCCGCGTGTCATGCGACAGAGTAGAAAGGGCGCGGAAGAAACATAAGGTTGCAGCAGGTTCAGCTTGCGTAGCTGTCTGTAGAGCCGCCCACGCTCGAGGCGCAGCCGTCGGACGCGCT
The DNA here is from genome assembly GCA_030945985.1 of Chloroflexota bacterium. Classification (GTDB taxonomy): domain Bacteria; phylum Chloroflexota; class Chloroflexia; order QHBQ01; family JADMIH01; genus JADMIH01. The sequence continues at coordinate 3,467 of JALYYZ010000134.1, read as the reverse complement.
GCATCAAGCTTTCTCGGTCCTCCAATGAGGCAATCGCGGCAAGCTGGGCCGCCCTGTTCAATCCTCCGGTTGGTGAGAGGCGCTGCAAGCGAGATGCGGCTCTAGGCGAGCAGAGAGCGTAGCCGGTAGGCAAGCCGTGCAGTCCTGCCCAGGGGCTGAAAGAGCGCAGCACCACCAGGCTATCGAACTCGGTAACAAGGGGAGCAGCCGTGCGGTCGGCGAACTCAAAATAAGTTTCGTCTACTACCACCCACACGCCCGCCTGCAGCAGTTGCACAATGGAGTTATGCGACACCAGGTTGCCCGTAGGATTGTTGGGCGATGAGATCACCACCATCTTGATGTTCGTTTGGCGGCGCATGGCCGTAACGATGGCATCGGGGTCTATGTCGAACTGCTCGTTGCGGGGCACCTGCACCAGAGTCACACGGGCGCGGGAGGCCCCCAAATTGTGCTGGGGCAGGGACGGGGGGCACGCGATAACGGCGTCACCGGCGTCGAGGAAGGCGTGCAGCATACGTTCCGTAAGCTCGGCAGTGCCCACGCCGGCCACAATGCGCTCAGGCGAGAAGCCTGTATAGTCGCTGAGAGCAGCGCGCAACTCCAGGCATACGGGGTCTGCGGGCAGGTGGTAGAGATCTGAAGAACCGAGTATATCTTGCACGCGCAAGGAGCAGCCATAAGGATTCTCATCACTGTGCAGGCGTATATATTGGCGGTTGTCTGCCTCCTCAGTTTGCCGGCTGCCTCGGTGCTTGCCTTTGGGCTCAGATTTTTGGGGGTCGTGTGGGGGCATAGATTTCTTGAACTGTGTGGTAAGATGGTATCGCCTATTATACCCAACCGATCGATAGGTCACAACAAAGTGAACAATGGCGGTACTTGCACCTTATGAACGACTTTTCACTCGGGCCTGGTGTGCCCGTGACACACAACGTGGAGCTTTACACGGCCCGGCTGTTTATACAGGGTAACATCTCGGGCCCCTTCAAGCGCACAAGCGATCTGATCAACCGCAAGGATAGAGGCTTTTTCAACGTTGGCGGCGCTTCTATTACGCCTCTGGGCCAGACTACGCCTCCCAAGCAGTTGCAGACCACCGTTATGGTAGGCCGCCCCCACATACACTTTGTGGCTACCGATCCCACTCTGTCCGCCGCCCAGGGTGGTAGCCTCGGGGCCGGCAGGGAGTATGTCATCCAGAAGTTACCTGTCTCCTGTTACGCTCTCACGGATACCTTTATCCTGTATGGTACCTGCTACCTGCATCATGACAGCACCGTTGAGAGCCTCGTCTCGGCGGGCGAGCCTTTTATGCCCCTCACCAAGGTAACCATCTACCTAATTGCTCGGCCAGCAGCGCCCTGGCAGCGAGAGTTTATCGTGGTGAATAAAGAGAAGTTAGAGGTGATCTATCTTCTCGATAGCCCAATCCCTGGGACAGTTCAGCCCTGATGTTTCTCTATTATACCGTGTAGAAAATTCTATCAAAGAACAAGCAATTGGAACGCGTAGGGTTCCAATTGCTTGTTCTTTGATATGTTCGCAAAGAGGAATTAAGGCACCATTATGTCCTGAGCTTGGCTCCTATCTCTCTGTCCAGATAGCCCTCTATGCGTCGCCTAATGCGTGCCACATCCTCTTCGGTGAGTGGTTTGTCGGCTACGCTGAAGGTGACTGCGAAGGCAAGGCTTCTCTGCCCCTCGGGAACAGGCTTGCCCGTGTATATGTCGAACAGGCTTACCTCTGCTGCCGCACCTCCGGCAGCTTTACGAATTGCTTCGGCGACAGTCGCCGCAGGCACGCTGCTCTCCACTACGAAAGCCATATCCTGCCTCACAGGCTGGTGGGGGCTGACAGCCCTGTAGAGTATTCGCTCTTCTTGAGCCTCTATTATGGCTTCGATGTCTATATCCCACGCGCACACGCGCCCTGTGGGCAAATCCCACTCTCTCGCGACGGCCGGGTGTAACTCCCCGACGATGCCCAGATCGTAGTCACCGGCGCGCAGCAAGGCTGATCTCCCTGGGTGGAAGAGTGGCGCATCGGCTCGCAGCCACTCTACGCTCTCCATATGCATCTGGCTTAGCATCTCTTCGACTACACCTTTAGCATCGAAGAAGTCGAGCAGGTCTGCCGCTTCGACTCCTGCCACGAAACGGTTGCGGGCCTGGCGCGGGCCTGCCATGACCCCTGCGAGGCGGCGGCGCTCTGTGGGGAGGCGTTCCTCTCCTTCTACTTGCCCCCAGGCTTGCATTCGCGGATAGGCATCTCGTTCGGCGCGCAACGAATCTCGTCTCCGGCTTACCTCGGCATCGTTGGGCGTGGTGTGTATCTTGCCCACCTCGAATATGCGCACCGGCTGCTCGGGCAGCAGGCGCAAGTTGGCCCTAAGTGTGTTCAGAAGATTCGTGAGCAGCGTTGGCCGCAGAACGTCCTGCTTGCTGCTCACGGGGTTCACTATAGTCACAGGTGCGCGCGTGGAGTCCCACGAACGGTATCGTAGACCTTCAGTCTGGCCGGTCGCTCCGCTCTCGATCTTTGCCAGCTTCTCCAGCTCCTCGCTATGGGTAACTGTGTATGTAAGCACTTCGTCCATGCCGCAACTTACCATGATGTCGCGCAGCTGCTCTTCCGTCTGCAACGTGCGATTTATCTCCTGTAGTGGCAAGCCGCCGTACAGCAGGGTCTCAGGTATGAGATCGTAGCCCATGACGCGAGCTACTTCCTCTACTATGTCGGCGGGCAGAGTGACGTCGTTCCGGTAGGAGGGCACATCGATAAGCATCGTGGTGTCCTGGCCTACCGCGTCGGCGTTGGAGGGCAAATCTACCTTGAACTCGAGCCTGCCAAGTATCTCTGCCACCTGCGATGGCGGCACCTTTACGCCAAGTAGTCGCTCCACCTCCGAGGTGTAGAAGTGGATGCGAGTAGGTCGCCTGGGGCGCGGGTATACATCTCGGTAGCCTCTGGCGATAGTGCCGCCCGCATACTTGCGCATTAGTTCTGCGGCTCGTTTCATCGCCGGCACGGTGAGGTTAGGGTCTACCGTTCTCTCGAAGCGATAAGATGCCTCAGAGGGCAGCTTGAGCACACGTGCCGTGCGCCTTATGCTCAGTGGGTTGAAGCTTGCCGATTCCAGCAGCACATTGGCCGAGCCTTCGGTTATCTCGCTCTCTGCGCCGCCCATTACGCCTGCCAGCGCCACGGGCCTGTGTATATCGCATATGGCCAGCATGGAGGGATCCAGTGTGCGGTCAACGTGATCCAGGGTGACGATATGTTCGCCTTCCACAGCTCGACGGACGATTATTTTACCACCCTGAACCGCGTCCAGGCTGAAGGCGTGCAAGGGCTGTCCCATCTCAAGCATGACGTAGTTTGTGATGTCTACGACGTTGTTAATGGGCCTCATCCCTGCCATCTGTATCCGTTTCTGCATCCACGCTGGCGATGGCCCCACCTTG
>JALYYZ010000117.1 GCA_030945985.1 Chloroflexota bacterium | reverse complement strand
GGTAGCATACCATGCAGGCGTGGGTGCCGCAACTCGTTTCACGCCTATCAATATAGTTGGCAAATAGCCGTGACCAACGCTCAACGCTCCTACTCATCCCCCTCCAGCACAGCGACGCCCAGGGCGTCCGGGCCGAGCCAGGTAGCGACAGGAGGGTCCGGCTCGATCAACATGATCTGATCGCGCGGATAAATAGCGCCCACACGCGTGAGAAGGTGTTCCACGTCCGAGAATGCGCCGTTGTGGATAATGGCGATCTGCCCAATGTGCGGGAAATCCTCCACAAAATTATAGAGGGCGTCTCGCGCTTTAGCACGCGTACGCGTCTTTTCGTAGATTACCACGTTGCCGTCGTCCAGGTGCAACAGAGGGCGCATCGAGGACAAACTATCCGACTGCGCTTGCAGCCTCGGCACGCGACCGGTCTGCAGCAGCCCCTCTAAGCTCTCGGTAAAGAAGGCCACATGGCTCTGCTCCACCATGTGAGTGGCCAGCGTGTTCAGCTTGGCAAAATCGAGCCCTGCAGAGGCGGCTCGAGCAACCGCGAGTACCAGCCAGCCGAGACCCATGGAGAACGACTTCGAGTCGATTACAGCCACAGAGAATGAACCGCCCTGACCGCCCGGCCCGAACGTTTCACGCGCAGCGAGGGCATTCGCTACAGTGTCGCTTAGCTTGGACGAGACGTGTATGGAAATGATGCCGTCACACCCTTCGCGTAGCACACGATAAAGACGACTAAAGCTCTCAACCTCCGGGGCTTCAACCATCGACAAGGCTTCAGGAGCACTTGGGGGCTGCGCTCTATCTGAATAGGAGACGGCATGGCTAGAAGCAGTCGCAACACCGAGAGGCAGCACAGTTATCCCGTACTGCTTCAGCAGTGCATCCGGGATATCACAGGCGCTATCGGTGACTAGTCTTATACGGGGCATATTGCTAAATACCGGGCCGGGAGCCGGCAGTGGTTGGTTGCAGAGTGGGCAGCGGCATTTACTCTGCAGAGATTATATAGTCATAAAAAGGCTGGCCGCCGTCTATCAGCTCAACCTCCACATCAGGGTAACGTTGCTGCACCTCATCAGAAAAGCTGCTCGCTTCGTCCGCATTGAGCTCACCACCCCAATAGATAGTAATTATTTCACGGCTAGAGGCTTCCATTCGCTCAAGTAGATCCCACGCCACATCAGTCAGCACGGACCTCGTAGTCACAAGTTTATTGTTGAGAAGACCGATCACATCGCCCGACTTGACCACGACTCCATCAACTTTGGCGTCCCGCACAGCTCTGGTGATTTCGGCTGTCTGAACCTGTGCGGCGGCGGCCTCCATACTGCGCGCATTCTCCTCAAGAGAGGACTCCTGGTTGGAGGCAATCAGCGCAGCCATGCCTTGCGCCATGGTGTCGGTGGGCACAACCAACACATGTTTTTTGGTCAGGCTAGCCGTCTGCCTTGCAGCCATGATAATGTTTCCGTTGTTGGGCAGCAAGATTATCTCATTTTGTGGCACTTTTTCGATTACCTTGAGCAAATCTTCAGTACTGGGATTCATCGTTTGGCCGCCCTCGATGATGCCTGTAGCCCCCATGCTGCGAAATGCTTTGACCAGACCCGCACCAGATGCGACAGCAAGTACTGCTATCCGGCTCTGGCTAACGGCTGCCTGCGCGGCGCTATCTCTCAACGCGTTGCTAGTCTCGCTACTACTGCTCATTTCGCTATTGTTGCCGCCTCCTGTGCCCACATGCGCCTGCAGGAAGTCTTCATGCTGCTCCTGCATGTCTGTAATGCTGATCTGGCGCAGGCTACCCAGCGCGCAGGCGTAGTTGAGCACAGTGCCCGGAGCGTCTGTGTGTATATGTACTTTGACGATGTGATCGTCACCTACTATCACAGCCGAGTCGCCGAACGAGGCGATGCGAGCGCGCACCTCATCAAACTCCCAGCCGCTACCGACAAGAATAAAGTTGGTGCAGTAGCCGTACTCTCCATGCTCTACATGAAGATCGGAATTCACTGCGCCGGAGGTCGGCACGGTCTGCGCGTCGATTTCAGGTGCTTCCAGCTCTTCACCTTCTGAGTAGCGGCGGATACCGTCAATAATAATGTACAAGCCCTGCCCACCCGCGTCTACCACACCGGCATCGCGCAGCTTATCGAGCAACGTAGGAGTGCGAGCAACGGAAAGCCTGGCGGCGCGCGTGGCTTCAGTCAGTAGATAGGCGAAAGAGTTGAGCGTAGTGGCGGCCTGCTGAGCGCCATCCCCGAGGTCTTTCACAACAGTGAGTATCGTGCCCTCCACAGGCTTGAGGACGGCCCGGTACGCGGTGGCTGTAGCCGCAGAGAGGCCATCGGCGAAGTCTCGCGCCGATATGCGCTCTTTCCCCGCAAGCCCCTCTGTGAAGCCGCGCCAGATCTGGGAGAGTATAACCCCCGAGTTGCCGCGCGCCCCCATGAGCGCCCCATGAGAGAGGCCGGCGGCTATCTCCGCAGCGGAATGGCTGGGCGACTGCGCAACCGCCTTGACGGCAGCCTGCATCGTGAGAGCCATATTGGTCCCGGTGTCACCATCCGGCACAGGAAAGACGTTCAGCGCGTTGATAGACTCTGCATTTCGGCCAAGCCATGCCGAGGCCGCGCCTACCGCACGCTTAAGGTCCTGGCCGTCCCAACTTTCGCCGGGACCGGTGGGGAGAGTAGGTCTGCCCATGGGCCGTTGTGCCGTGGGTTGTTGTGGTACGGATTGTTGTGATGAAGTCATATTATTTGCTGACGCGGATACCATGCACGTTCACATTCACCTGGACCACAGGCACACCTAACGCCTGCTCAACTGAGAACTTAACGTTGCTCATTATGTTGCGGGCTACCTCGGAGATACGAGTACCATATTCGATCACGACATAGAGATCAATCACCACCTGCCCGTCTGCAAAGCTTACGGCGACGCCCTTGTACAACTCGTCACGCCGTAGAAGTTCGGCGATCCCTGGGCGGGCGTGCCGCGAGGCGAGTCCAACCATGCCGTAAGAACTCTGGGCAGCGCGGCTCGCCAGGTGAGCGATAGCACGCGGCGATACCTCGACCTTGCCATCGGAGGTGCCCGAGGTGCCCGCCGGTGAGCCCCCACGGGTAGTGCCATCAGCTAAGTCAGTCAGCGAAATGGCCGAATTCTGCAGATCGAAGTTGTCATTCTCTTTCCTATGGCGCTGGGTCATGGGGAGTCTTAGCCTTGCCAAAAGGGGGCTGATATGGTAAGATAAATCTCTGTGCGATGTTATTGGACCGCTTAATACCTGCAATAATATACGCGAAAAGGCAATTTTCGTAAAGGTTCTGCAAATAGATGGGAGACGAGATAAAAGATGGCAGTACAATGTGAAGTATGCGGTAAGAAGCCCACTTATGGGCATAATGTTAGCCACGCGAAGAATCATACACCTCGCCGTTGGGTACCCAACGTGCAGTCGAAGCGGGTGCTGGTCGCCGGACAAATGGTCCATGTGCATATTTGCACCCGTTGCCTCCGCACCATGAACAAGCACCAGAACGCGGGCGTTTAGAGATTTCGCGCCAACTTAGACGGGTAGGTGGCATGACCACCTACCCTTTTTGCGTTCCTGAGAGGGTTCGTCCTGAATGGAGGCATCAGGTTACTATTGGCCTGGTGCAATAGCACCTATATGCGTCCGGCAGCCAGGAAACCCAGCATGTCTAACCCAGCATGGCTACGCAAGCCAAACTTATCAATCAATAGTAGTGGTAGGCTGTAGGCGCGAGTTACACGCCCGTCGGTAGTACCGTGTCGCGACTCTCTCGTTGCTAAGCAGCTACAGATAAAGAGTTCACTGTTCGAATAATGACAGCAGTTTGCTCCTGGCAACTATTCGGCACTTTCTTTAGTTGGACCTGCTTAGTATTAGCTCAAATCCTCCAAACCGAAGAAAGGAGCCTGTAGAGCTCCTGGGCGGCCCGATCCTCGCAGGCAAACGGTAAGCACGCGATGATCATAAAGACCATACCTTTGTTGATGGTCACCGGTGCGCGAGAAGGGATTCGAACCCTTACACCCTTACGGGCACCAGCTCCTAAGGCTGGCGCGTCTGCCATTTCGCCACTCGCGCATGGCCGATGCCTGCCACTTCAGCAGGACATGTGATTATACATCAGCCGCATCTGAGGTACAAGGCACGAAGCTCAAGCACATGCATTTGGTGCGCAACGCCCCGATCACAAAGTGATGGCTCAGCAGTGCCGAACCGGATAACAGATTGGCACAATACTTCACTTCTGCGAACCCTTCCTGCCTGAATCAGTTTACCCTCTCAGGAACAGGAAGCCAAAATTAGTAGAGCAAACAATCCGAACCCTCTGGGTTCGGATTGTTTGCTCTTCTCCTATTTCCTAGCTCCAGTTTCGTACATGGTATCCCAGTTTCTTACCAAGAAAGTATAACCAGTTGCACTCTTGCTCACATGGTGAGCAAGAGTGCAACAAAACAATCACAAGTTAGTTGGTGTTAGTGAGGCACGAGGGTATCCTAATGAAACCATCAGGTAAGCAAATTCGCAAGAAAATAGCACGTAATCTATAATTTATCCATGCAGGATGCTGATAATCAGGGACAGGGAAAAGTCGAATTAGCTCCTCAAGTTGAGGAGCGTGAAGATATACACGAGATGGCGGCCGCCGCAGAGGCGCTGCTTTTTGCCTCTGCGGAGCCCGTGCCGGTTGGTGACCTCAGACGCGTGCTTGCCATACGGCAACCTCTGTTGGAGCGAGTATTGGAACACCTGGGACATACCCTCTCCGAAGGCAGGCGTGGTTTGAGGCTGCAGCGGCACGACGGGCATGTGCGGCTGGTGACCGCGCCCGAGACCGCTCTTTACATAGAGAAATTGAGAGGGCAGCAGGCTACACAGAGGCTATCTGATGCAGCGCTGGAGACGCTTGCCCTCATAGCCTATTCTCAGCCGGCAACACGTCCACATATAGAGGCTATCCGGGGTGTTGACTGTAGCGGCGTAGTCAATACGCTGATGCAGCGCGGCCTGGTAGCGGAGGTAGGCAGGCTCGACAGCGTCGGCCACCCTATCCTTTATGGGACCACACTTGCTTTCTTGCAGCACTTCGGTCTGGAAAGCCCGGAACAGTTGCCGCCAGTGGGTGACATCAAGCGGCAAATAGGTGAAAAGCCACCCGCAGAGAGGCAAGGGCCTGCTCCTTCTGGCGAACCTCTGTAAAAGCAAACCTTCATCAACAGGGAAAAACAAACAAATCAAGACCCTCAAATCAAAACCCTGCGGGTTTTGATTTGTTTGTTTTTCTTTCCAAAGCTAAAAGGTCCATGAAGCTGTACTACTACGTAGTGGCGCTGAGCACAGACCTAGTGCCGGCGCGTAGCTCCGTGACGCAGCCTTCCAACACGTCGAGCGCGTATTCTATATCCTCCGGGGAGTTATCTATACCTACGGTAAGGCGCAGGCTGCCCTGCGCCAGGTCACGCGGTATGCCCAGGGCACGAAGCACATGGCTAGGCTCGCTGGAGCCCGAGGCACATGCTGCTCCACTGCTGGCCCCAATGCCACGCATATCGAGCTTGAGCAGCATCGTTTCGCCCTCGACGCCTTCGATGCAAAAATTGGCGTTGTTCGGGAGGCGCTGCTCGGGATGGCCCATCAGATGCACCCCCTC
>JALYYZ010000110.1 GCA_030945985.1 Chloroflexota bacterium | reverse complement strand
CCGATGTCGCTGAGATATATCCCGTGGGCTTCTCTACCTACGTAGACGTGCGAGAGGTGACGTCCCGCCTCGAAGGAGCGGCCCGACCCGGACACTTCCTGGGCATGGCCACCGTAGTAGCAAAGCTTTTCAATATAGTGCAGCCGCACACAGCATACTTTGGACAGAAAGATGCCCAACAGGTGGCTACCATACGCAAGATGGTAGCAGACCTTGACATTCCACTCGAAATAAGGGTGGTGGGTACGGTGCGTGAAGAGGATGGGCTCGCCATGTCCTCTCGTAACGTCTACCTTAGCCCTAACGAGAGACGCGCTGCGCTTGTGCTCTATAAGTCTCTTGGAGCGGCGCAGGCGCGCTGGGAGGCTGGTGAGAGGCGCGGCACTCCCCTCCGTGAAGCTATGAGTCTTGCCCTGCGCGAGGAGCCCCTTGCAAAGCCCGATTACGTGAGTGTGGCCGACCCGCTGACACTCACAGAGCTAGATGATAGCGGCGCCAGCCGTAAGGCCCTGGCCTCCTTAGCTGTACGGATAGGCAAAACGCGCCTGATCGACAATATCTTGTTAGGAGGAGATGCGTAGAAGCCCGGTCCCTGTAAGCTGATCAGTGCACAGGGAACCGGCTTCTACGCCCGAAAGAGCATGCTATTAGCTATTGACATCGGCAACACCAATACAGTGCTTGGCCTGTACAGAGGCGAGGAGCTAGTCGCCGACTGGCGCATGGCCACCGAGCACCACAAGATGGCCGATGAATGGGCAGCAGGGCTGATTACCCTGGCCGGGCACTGCGGCTATAAGCTGAGCGACATTGACTCGGCTATCTGCTCCAGCGTTGTGCCGCCGGTGACCACCGCCTTCCGGCAGATGGTCGAAGAGTATTTGCAGATCAAGATGATGCAGGTTGAGCCGGGCATACGCACAGGCGTGAAAATCTGTGTGGACAATCCGCGCGAAGTTGGAGCAGATCGCATCGTCAACACTTTAGCGGCTCATATGCGCTACAGCGGCCCTGCTATTGTGATCGACTTCGGCACAGCCACTACTTTTGATGTGGTGTCGCCACAGGGTGAATACCTGGGTGGCGCGATCGCGCCCGGCCTGGTTATCTCTTCCGACGCCCTCTTCCGCTATACAGCGCAGCTACGGAGAATAGAGTTCGTAGCCCCACGCTCATCAGTTGGCAAAAATACCGTGCAAGCGATGCAGTCGGGTGTTATCTGGGGTTACGTGAGCATGGTTGAGGGTATGGTAAAGCGCCTCAAAGTGGACATGGGTCCGACTGGACAAGATGCTAAGATTATAGCTACCGGCGGTCTGGGCAAGTTGATCGCCACGAACACTGACTGTGTGCATATAGTGGATACTAACCTGACGCTCGACGGTCTTCGCATGATATATGATCTGAATAAGGACACTGTATAATCTGTTTCCTCTTCATCGGCCCTGGAAGAGTGCGATTGAAGAGTGCGATTGAAGAGTGCGATTGAAGAGCAACGGCGTTTGGCACTTTATATGGGAGGCATTATGGGCAAAAGAGTAGGGGAAGTAGCCTGGCGCATCGGTGCCCGATCTCTGGGAGCGCTGGCAGTGGGCGCTGTTGCTGTAGGCGCGCTAGCTATCGCACGTTTGGCGATAGGTCGCATGTCTATTGGAAGACTCGCTGTGGGCCATGTGAAGATAGGCGAGCTTGAAGTGGATACGCTGAGAGTACGCAAACTCGAGGTGCTGGAGTCTTGACGTTGGATGGAAAACGTATCGTTCTTGGGGTCTCGGGAGGCATAGCCGCATACAAGGTGGCCGACCTGGCGTCAAGGCTTGTACAAGCTGGAGCGCTCGTCGACGTTGTTCTGACGGCTAGTGCACAGCGTTTCGTTACCCCTCTCACCTTCCAGGCTATCACCAGGCGTCCAGTCCGCACCGACTTGTATGCCGATTGGCTGGGTGACGACACAGGCCACGTCGGACTGGCCCATAATGCCCACCTCCTAGTGATCGCGCCCGCCACAGCGCACTCGATTGCTCGTCTCGCTCTTGGCCTCTCTGATGACCTTCTGTGCGCCATCTATCTTTCTACCCGCGCTCCGCTGCTGCTTGTACCCGCTATGGAGACGGGCATGTACATGCATAAGGCGACCCAGGAGCATCTTGATTTACTCCGGCAAAGGGGCGCGGAGATAATGGAGCCGGGGGAAGGCAGGCTCGCCTCCGGCGCTGTGGGTGTTGGTAGGCTGCCGGAAGTGCCGGCTATTATTGCTGCCGTAGAAGCCATTTTGACCAGATCCCTGCTGCTGCTGAATAAGCGCGTGGTAATTACCGCCGGCGGGACCCACGAGGCGATCGACCCGGTGAGGTACGTGGGCAACCGCTCGTCAGGCAAGATGGGGTACGCTCTTGCCGAAGCGGCACGCGAAGCTGGAGCCGAGGTGACGCTGATCAGTGGACCTGTGTCGATGCGCGTACCTCACTCTATAAATCTGGTGCGTGTGGAGAGCGCCCTCGAAATGGAGGGCGCGGTGAGTAATGCCGTACAGGGCGCTGACGCTCTCATTATGGCCGCTGCGGTCGCAGATTATGCGCCAATGGACGTTTCTGAGCAGAAGATCAAGAAAACCGGCGAAACCTTGACCCTTGTACTGAAGCGGAACCCCGACATTCTAGCAGGGCTGGCGCAGAGAGATCTGCCTGGGCTGATACGCGTCGGCTTCGCGGCTGAAACGGAAGACCTTCTGGAGAACGCTCGTGGTAAATTGCGGAGCAAACGCCTTGATATGATTGTTGCCAACGACGCTGTGAGCAGTATAGGCGCGGACAGCAGCGCTTTGAGCCTCGTGATGACGGATGGCACTGTGGAAACCTTGAATGCAATGCCCAAGGAGCAAAGTGCCCGACTTATTATCGGCAGGCTTGCGCGATTGTTCGCCGAGGCAGAAGCGTCTGCTCCTCATTTGAGCTAGTTCCTTCTATAAGAAATAGAAAGCGTTCTCAAACCGCAGGTTTGAGAACGCTTTCTATTTCAAGATTTGCCCACTCACAGGCAGTTACCCTGTAGTCGGTTACCTTCCGTGCTTATCCCGTGCGTAACAGCGCCTTTGCTATCTCGTTGTAGAGTTTGATAGAATTTGCTATCTGTACTCTTTCAAGGAGCGGGTTAGCCGTTCCATTTTGCGGTAGGATAAGGGGGTCTAACGCAGTAGTATGCGAACAGAGGATTTGCTTGAGCACTGTCTTGAGGCATTGTCTTTGGGAGAACAGATCTCGCCTGATGTGGCTAGATACCTATCGCGGCACCCCGATCAGCGCGCTGAGGTGGAAGATCTGCTCTTTGTAGCGCAAAGGGTAAGCAACGTCCCCTCTGCTGATCTCTCCTCCAGGGCGCGTGTTCGTATGCAGGGTCGTCTTGCAGACAAGCTTGGCTTTGACCCTTCCGCGCTTGATGCTCCTGCCGTCGGCTCGCCTACCCATGTAGAGCTAGATCGCAGGCCCAAGCGACCTGTGCTTGCGGGACGGCTTTTTCTTGCGCGGCTTCGATATGCCCCGCCTGCGGCCTCCCCAGATGATCTCTCTGAGGTTCGTATCCGCTCTGCCTTCCGCGAGCTTACAACCGACGACATACGGCGCTACATTGGCGTCCGTGGTGAGGATTATTTGTACTATAGGCAGCGGCTCCCCGGTTGGGAGCCTGTGTTTGCGTTGATGGCGTTCGTGTTGCGCGGGTTTAAACGACTCGAAAAATTGGTCGCGGTGGCTATAGAGCAATAAGCATCAGCGCCTGGTGTGCCCTGGACATTCGCTCTGCGCGCTGTTTGCTGCCCCAATATCCAGAATGCATATTTCTTTCACTGTAGATGATATTCCTCATATCCTTGTGATACTTGCGCTGGCTGCCGTAATTGGTTATCTGGCTGATCTACTTGCGGGTGGCAGAGTGCCTCTTGGATTCTTCGGCTCCATTCTCTCCGGCATGTTAGGCGCATGGGTTAGTACGGACGTCGTGAGATCGCGTCTGCCGCTATCCTTGTCGAAGGAGCCTGCGCTAGATGGTGTGATGCTGGTGACCGCAGCCATAGGAGCTTTCATTTTCTCTATGCTATGGTGCGTCCTGGCCTCTAGAGTAGCGCGCAGATGAGCAGATGATCGGTGTGCGGATGTGGTGTGCCCCTTCTGACCACCTTTATGTTCTGCTGTTCCTGTGCATTCTGTATCCCGCGCCGTCAGAATGGGTATAATAAGTATCCAGGCATATTACTGCCCAGATATTTTTACTCCATATGTAGGTGCGGAATGACGAGCTGGTGTAGCTGTTGCGAGAATTGGACTGTTTTGCCCCTGACCGGAGGCAAAGAGAGTCTTGCGCGTACGTTGTGCGCGCATTGTAGTTCCCCGCTTCTGGTCGAGAATCGCTACCAGTTGTGCAAAGAGTGCGGTACACACCACCGGATTGACCACGCTGAATGTCCGTCCTGTGCTGCTCAAGCACTTATTGCTGTTGAGAGTGGCCCTGTCCCAGCCGAACCATACAGGTTGGATACGCAAGAGCGCAAGATGCGTGACGGCTCGTACTACTGGCAGATCTATTTCGACTATAGCAC
>JALYYZ010000095.1 GCA_030945985.1 Chloroflexota bacterium | reverse complement strand
GCCGTAGAAGATGGCGCAACTGCCACGCTAAAGCCGGACGTTGGCAATCACGCTACTAACGACTAACCACCTACCACTAACCCTCCGTCTCCTCTAAGCCCGCCCAAGTCTCGATGAAGAGACCCTTGAGTAGCGCTACTTTGTAGCCATTGTGCGCGAGGGGCGCCGCAGATGCTGCTAGCTTTTCTGCCACGTTTTCCGGCACAACATCCTCTAATTTCTTGCCCATCAGTTCCTCTTCTGTTTCCCGAGAGCGCATAGGAACAGGTGCGACGCCGCTCAATCCTATACGGGCACGGCTGATGACCCCGTCCTTTGTCGATATGCCGATAGCGATCCCGGCGAGAGCAAATGCCCAGGTGGCACGCGGCATCGCTTTTCGATAGATCGACTTTGCACCCAGGTCCGGGGCCGGCAAAGTTATGCCTGTAATCAGCGCACCCTGGGGCAGCATGTCAAAGCTGCGTCGGGTCGGGACGGGCAGTGCATAGAGATGCTCAACAGGGATTGTGCTTTCGCCTTGTGCCGTTCTTATGGTCACGCTAGCCTCAAGTGCGAGCAGCGCAGCTGCGGGGTCCGACGGGTGGGCGCTCACACATGGGCTTTCTTCCGTGGCGAAGATAGAGTGCAGTTCGTTCTCACCTGTGCGCGCGTAGCACTTTTCTCCCCCCTTCAGCCAGCAATCGAACGGGCCGCGATAATACCAGCAGCGCGTCTGCTGCAACAAATTGCCCCCGATTGTGCCCATATTCCGTAACTGAGGTGTCGCAGCCAGACGGCAGGCGTCCGCCAGCGCCTTGAACGATCCTGCCAGGAGTGGATCAGTCGCCAGTGCGCTCAAATTAGTAAGAGCCCCTATATAGAGTGCGCCATCACGACGCTTGGTCCCTCGCAGGGCTGTCAGTCCCGTCAGGTCGAGCAAAGTATCGGCTGAGGCAATCTCGTCCTTGAGTAGCGGCAGGAGGTCGGTCCCACCCGCTATGGCGCGCACGCCTTGTCCGGATAGCGCTCTCGTGGCTTCTTCTTCCGAGCCCGCCCTGGTGTATACAAAGTTACGCATCACTCTTACCTCGCTGGGCCTCAATCGCCTCCAGGAGCCTTCTGGGCGTGACAGGTAATTCTGTCACTCGTACACCCACCGCATTATAGATAGCGTTCGCTATCGCAGCCGGCGCAGGTATTATGGGAGGTTCGCCGGCTCCCTTTGAGCCAACGTGGTTTGCCTCTAGGTCGGGCTTATCGAGCGCCTGCACCAGCATCTCGGGAGCGTCGGCAAGAGTGGGGATCTTGTAGTCCTGCAAATTGTCGTTGAGCACGATACCGCTTTCCTCATCCACCACCCGCTCCTCGGTAAGGCTAAAGCCCATTCCCTGGAGGATCCCGCCCTGGAACTGGCTTGCAAGGCCCTTGGGGTTTATGACGCGCCCAATGTCGTGTACTGCAGCCATCTTGACGAGGCGCACCCGTCCGGTGAGGGTATTTACCTCAACCTCGGCCACCTGCGCGCCCCAGGTTCTAAGCGGGTTTGTGGGGTTAGGTCCACGAAAACCCTTGCCGGTGATCATGTAATCGCCTACTTCAGACAGTATCTCCGCTATCGTGCGCTTGCTTTCCTGCCGGCCCTCTATAGTCACCACACCATCCGCGAGCACCAGGCGCGATGCGGGCACTTCGAGAAAGTAGGACGCTATATCAAGAAGCTGCTCCCTGGCGTCCCTGGCGGCGACGCGTACGGCGGGTCCTACCGAGGGCACCGTAATACTCCCCCAACTGGCCGGCGCAAAAGGACCCTTCTGCGTGTCTCCTAACCTGAACTTGATGCTCTCCATCGGTACGCCAAGCTCCTCCGCGACCACCTGGCTCAGAGCTGTCTTGACACCGGTACCGATATCCTGGGTAGCGCACATGACCTCGACCGCGCCGTCAGAGTTGATGCGCACGAGGGCGTGAGCAGGTGGGCCGCCACCGCCACTCCAGGTCTGGCTGGCCATGCCTATGCCGCGCTTCAATGCGCCGGAACCCCCGAGCGAGCCCGTCACTGGAAGCTTACCATCCGGCAGGCCCGCCAGCTTTAGCACTTCTGTGTAGCATTCAAGCAGGTTCTTTGCAGTGTAGTCTTGTCTGGCTACCTGGTCGTTGGCTGCATGATTCTTACGCCTGAACTCCACCCCGTCCATGCCCAGCTTTTGGCAGAGGTCCTCAATAGCCGACTCGAAGGCAAAGGTGCCCTCAACAAAGCCGGGAGCGCGGAAAGAGGCGTGCGTGCCGAGGTTGGTACGCACGCCCAACGTGTGGGTGCGTACGTTATTGCATTTGTAGAGCTCTTGGGCGGGACCGGACACAGGCCCTGCCCACATGCCGTAGGCGCCCATGTTATAGAGCACATCAAGGTCGATTGCCGTCAGTGTGCCGTCCTTCTTCGCTCCCAACTTGACGCTCTGGATCGTCGCGCCCCGGTTACCCGAGAAGAGGCTCTCCTCGTTGCGGTCGAGCATCAGCTTGACTGGACGGCCGCTACGCTTCGACAGCAGCGCTGCAATGATTGTGTGCTTCAGCGTCTGACTCTTGCTTCCAAAGCCGCCTCCCATGAACTCCGAGATTACATGCACCTTGCTGAGTGGCATGCCGAGCGAGGTGGCAACCCGGCCGCGAACACCGAACATATACTGGGTCGACTCCCAGACGGTAAGCTCGTCACCCTCCCACATGGTTACACAGCCATGCGTCTCGAACGAATTATGAAGGGCAGTGGGCGTTCTGTAGGTGCCTTCCACTACCACGTCGGCATCTTTGAAGCCTTTATCGATATCTCCACGCTTGTAGGTCTCGCCCCTGTTTCCGTCTTTGTCCTTGAGGACGTTTCCCTGTGGGTGTATCTGCGGTGCGTTCGGCAGGGCCGCCTTTTCCATGTCGGTAACCGCCTCAAGCTGCTCGTACTCCGCCTTGATGAGCTTCAGAGCGTCGCGCGCCGTGTCGTGGTCGTCGGCGCAGACTGCGGCCACCTCCTCACCTCTGTAGCGTAGCAGGTCAGGGAAAAGGCTGCTGTGACCACCGTACCAGGGTATCGAGGGTGCATCGTTACGCGAGATCACCGCGCGCACGCCAGGCAGCTTCTCCGCCTCGGAAGTATCTACACTCAGGAGCCTGGCATGCGGGTGTGGGCAGCGCAGCACCGCAGCGTAAAGCATCCCCGGAGGCTGTATATCGTAGGTATACCTGGCCGAGCCGGTCACACGCTGGCGGCCGTCAACGCGGTTGAGGGGTTTGCCTATGAACTGGAATTTCTGGTCCACTCCCCAGACCTGGGGCTCGTCCCGCTCTACAACCACCGTCTCTTCGTGGACGCTGCCTTCAACTTCAACTTTGGTCTTTACTACTTTGACCATATCATTACTCCTGGGGAATCGTGTGGACGCGGCGCAGCCTGAACAAAGGAGCATACGGCTGCTTGGGCTCGGTGAAGTTGCGGTTACCTGGAGGGTGCTTCTGACGCCTGTTTTACTGCGCCCATGATACCCGCGTAAGCGCCACAGCGGCAGAGGTTACCGGACATGTAGAACTTGATCTCTTCTTCGCTGGGGTGCGGATTGTCGGCCAACAACGCGGTGGCCGACATCAGTTGGCCCGGCGTACAGAAGCCACATTGCAGGCCATCGCAGTCAATAAAAGCGTGCTGGAGGGGCGTCAATTCGCCGTCCTGCCCTGCAAGCCCCTCGACAGTAGTGAGTTGAGCCCCCTCGCACGATACAGCGAGCGTCAGGCATGAGAGGATAGGTACGCCATCTCGCAGCACGGTGCATGCGCCGCAATGCCCCATGTCGCACACCTTCTTGGTGCCTGTGAGGCTCAGATCGTCCCGGAGGAGGTCGAGCAAGGTACGCCGCGATGGGACTGACCTGCTATACTCGCGACCGTTTATTTCGATTTTGAGCAGGTGCTGAGTTCCGCTGAGCGCCGGCGCAGCGGCAACATTCTCTTCAAGTGGCATTATTTACTCCAGGTCTGTTATTTTACGACCCGAATGACATGATCGGTTGTAACGACGCGGCCCTTGTACTGGAACTCGAACCACATCTTGTACAAACCAGGATGCTGAAACGTGTGAGTAAATACAACATCTGGGCCGAATGCAACAGAGGGTTGCACCGCCTGCGCGCCAAGCACAGAAGCCTGAGCGGTTTCCTGAACCGGAAAGAGGGTCGCAACCGGCTGAGAAGTCAGCGTGGCAAGGGGCCCAGCCACGGAGGCGTCGAGCGCCGGCACAGGCATGGGTGTGCCGATAGGGCTGAACTCAGGCCCCGGCCCCGAAGAGGAACCTTGCAGGGCCGGTATTGTTATCCCGGAGGGTGTTCCCTCAGCAGCAGGTACAGCCGTCTCACCAGTGTTCCGGTAAGTAGATGCTCCTACTTCGTGGGCCAACGTCGAGTCGGGAGCAACGTCGTCCTTTATCCAGAGGTGCCCTGCCGCGCCGAGAAACGGCCACAATTCAGACACCGGGTTGCCTCGCTCGGTAACATGAAACAGCAACTGCTGGGACCGGCCCACATGGTAGCCGTCCATCGGTACGACAAGTTGCACGCGCGCATCACCACTCACCTTTGCGCGAGCGGCATCCTCGACCAACGCAGGGTCGGGGCCTTCCTGGCCTGTGGTAATTGTGGTCGTGAATGTCTGCAATGCCGCACCGGCGGGGTTATATAGAACATACGCGGTGTAGCGTCCCTGCCCTGGGAAATATGCGCTGAGAGATGCGTCCCCCAGCGTGAGGTTGCTGGTAAAAGCGTGCCTGAAGAAGAGCATATCTTTGCTGATCACGACCGAGTGCATGAGCACATTTGACACAGGCTCGAACTTGGAGACTGGTTTACCACTCTTCGTGTCTGTAACGGCATAGTTCAACGTACCCAGCTGCGGGGGGTTCAAAGTAGGGGGGTCCATCCGAACAGTGACCGCGAATTGCCCTTGCTGCGCCTGCGGGTCAATCGTAGTCGTGCCGGTGCATGCTGTCGTGGCCAGGGCCAACGACACCAGCGTCACCCCATAGAGCGCGGCTACCCTGTGCCGCAAAACGGGAAAACCTCCCAATCCTCTCCTCCTCGCCCGTATTCTTCTGATTGAGGATTATAGCATAGATTGAGCCACGGAGTTAGGATAAAGAGTGCCTCATACGCTGCTTGAAACTCTATATGCAATAGAAAAGCAGCCCGGAGACGGGCTGCTTTTCTATTGCATACTCCTTTATCGGCCGGGAGTTATAGAGTAGCAACTCCACTGGCCCTGCATGCCTATGCTCCACGCTTTGGCGGTGGCGAAGATCTGGGCCTTAGCATCAAAAAGGCTGCTGTTGCGGTACGGGTTCCAACCGCCATGCCATGTGGAGGGCGCGTACTGGAAAAGGCCATAATAGCCGTTGCGCGTGCCACCTACGACGGAGGCGTTGCCGCTCGACTCGCAAAGCATGGTTCGGTACATCTTGTCAGCGCTCTGCGGGTAAGGGTACATAGCCTTCGCCTGAGCGATCCACTGGCGATACTGGTCAAGAGACCGTGACGGGGATGCGCCGGCTGTACCCTGCCCGCCCAGGAACAACATGGCCAACAGAGCCAGGAGGGCCATGTAAGCGCCAACTCGCGCAGCGACCGGACGCGTAGCTTTAGTGTAGATCATGCTAGTTTTATCTCCTTCTAACTTCACGAAAAACGACCGTCTGTGTTGTATATCTTGTGCCACAACAACATATGGTTTTGTACCCGATGCGCTTACGCAAAGTCAACACTTAGTTACAAGAAAAGCGCCTTTCCAAAGGCGCCATGAGCCAGGTTACGCAAATTGCATTAGATTTCGGCCTCTTTTATCCTCCACACAAGCCCCGTATATCTGCGCGTCGAGGCACTAGTCTCTACCCCTTTCTTGATAGCATCCATCGAGCCGGTGAGGATGACAAGGCTGCGCGCACGGCTCACCGCTGTATAAAGAAGGTTCCGCTGCAAGAGGCGCCCGGCCTGTGGGAGCACAGGCATAATCACACAGGGATACTCGCTCCCCTGGGCCTTATGGACTGAGATCGCATAGGCGTGCGTCAGCTCATCAAGTTCCTGAAAAGCGTACTCGACGCTCCACTCGCTGTCGAAGCTGACGTTGACCGTCTGCTCTTCCAGGTCAATGCGCACGATACGCCCCAGCTCGCCATTGGACACCTGCCGGTCGTAGCTATTCACCAGTTGCATCACTTTGTCGCCGACCCTGAAGATGCGGCCACCGTAGCGCCGCTCGTCCTTGGTTGGGTGGGGTGGATTGAGTACAGCTTGCAAGTTGACGTTCAAGGCATCAACTCCACATACGCCTCCATAGATCGGTACTATCACTTGGATATCTTCAAGCGGGTCGAGCCGATAATGGTTCGGCACGCGCCTTGTAGCAAGGTCCACCACCAGCTCGGCACAGAGGGCTGGGTTCGCCTGCGGCAGGAAGAAGAAATCGCTCACCCCTTTGCCCGTGAGCGGAATACTGCCCTGGTTTATGAGGTGGGCGTTCGATACGATAGCGCTCCCCTCGGCCTGGCGGAAGATCGTCTGCAAAGTGATGCGACGGAAAACGCCGGACGCAATAATGTCACGCAACGGTGCTCCCGGGCCGACAGGGGGCAATTGGTCGGCATCGCCCACCAGGAGCAAGTGCGCGCCCCGTGGCACCGCTTTGACAAGCGCCTCTGCCAGCGGCAGGTCCATCATGGATGCCTCATCAACGATCACCAGGTCGGCGTCAAGAGGAGCGCGAACCTCGTACTGTCCCCCAGGCTTCAGTTCCAGCAGCCGGTGTATAGTACTCGCGGTGACGCCGGTCGACTCGGAGAGGCGCTTGGCGGCGCGACCTGTGGGCGCCGCCAGCACAACCGTGACCCCACGCGCCTGCGCCAGTTGAACGATCCCTCTAAGCGTGGTGGTCTTGCCGGTGCCGGGCCCACCCGTGATTACCACCACACGCTCAGTAAGCGCCGCGCGCACCGCTTCGCGCTGCTGCTCACTTAGCTGCACAGGCTGCAGCGTGTCGAGGTAGCGCCAGGCGGAGTCCCAATCAACGTTGTTGAACGCCTGGAGCCGGCTTTTGCCAACCTTGCTGATGTTGCGTAACGTCTCGGCGACTGCAAGCTCTGCTGCATGCATCTCAGGCAGGTAGAGAGTGCGCACCTGGGGGTCGAGTGGCTGGGCGCTATAATCTCCACCCTGGCTCCCAACGCCGTGCTTCTCTACGCCGTTATTCTCTCCAATGAAGAAGCCGGCGGTTTCAAGCTCCGGCAGCTTTTTTTCAAGCGTTTCTAAGGGCAGTCCAAGCAGCTTCGTGGAAGCAGGTAGCAGATCGATGAGCGGCAAGTAGACATGGCCCTCGGAGGCAGCCTCACGTAGCACCTGGGCCACTCCTGCGGCTACTCGCTGGGGCGCGTCGCCGCTTATGCCGAAGCCCGCCGCTATAGAGTCGGCTGTACTGAAGCTTACTCCGTACACTTCCGCTGCCAACCTGTAGGGTTGCTCGCGGACTACCGCCTCTGACGCGTTGCCATACTTCTTGAGGATGCGAACCGCAAGCGCCACGGGCAGGCCCTGGGCCTGGAGGAAGGTCATCATCTCCTTAAGAGCGCGCCGCTCGCGCCATGCATCCCCTATGGCCAGCGCTTTTCGGCGGCTAATCCCAGGCACCTCAAGTAGCCTCCCCGGATTGGCGTCAAGCACTTCCAGGGTATCGAGACCGAAGGTGTTCACGATGTGGTCGGCCACCACCGGACCCACCCCTTTAAGTAGCCCGGAACCAAGATACCTCTTGAGGGCCGCCACGGTGCCCGGCGCTGCTGACTGGTAGCGCAGTACGCTAAACTGGCGGCCATAGCTCGCATGGTTCTGCCACTGTCCTTCGATGCGGAGCCCCTCACCCACGCTGATAGCAGGAAGGTACCCTGCAATTGTCACAAGTTGCTTCTGGCGGGGTACCTTCAGGCGAGCTATGCTGTAGCCGTTTTCTTCGTTAACGTAGGTGATGCGGTCGACTACCCCGTCCAATGACTCGGTGGCACCGGCTTGGACCTCCACAGGCCCGCTCACATTGGCGGAGGGGGCAGCATCAGGCATCAGAATGGTAGATCGTCTGGATCCTCGGCCAGAACTTCATAGCGGGCAGGTACCTCTCTGATGGAGCCGCGCGTCACCGGCTGCGGTTCATTACTTTGCCGGCCACTTTGCCGGTCACTTTGCTCGACGCTTTCCTCGGTTCCAAGCGCAACGGGGCTCTTGCTGTCGAGTATCAGCATTTCAGAGGCCACGATCTCGGTCTTGTAGCGCTTCTGCCCGTTGCTCTCCCAGGAGCGTGTCTGGAGACGCCCCTCAACATACACCAGCCGCCCTTTGCCCAGGTAGTCATTGCACACCTGTGCAAGTTTGTCCCAAGCGACTATGGTGTGCCACTCGGCGTCCTCCTGGAGTGTGCCATCCTCGCCCTTCCACTGCCGGTTTGTCGCTAACGAAAAGGTCGCGACGGCCATGCCTGCCGCCGTGTAACGAACCTCGGGGTCGCTTCCCAGCCTGCCGATCAACTGCACCTTATTCAACGTCTTCGCCATCGCTAATACCTCCAACTTAGTTCAACTCATGCGATATGTCAACCACTGACCGGCGACCTGTAAATGGTGCCGGCCGCGTCCGTCTACCCGGCCCGCATTGTATCAAGCCGAGACGAGCGAGCAACCTCGCGATTGCCGCCCGGCATCGCAGTAAGTGGGGGACGCGCAGGTGCGGCCTGGCTCTCCGCGATACGTCCGGGTACCGCCGCAGGTCGAGCGGTCTGAGGGAGGCTGGAGGTCGCAGGGGCTACCGCAGGTGTACGCATGGGTGTACCCGGTGCCTGGTTGCCTGGTGCATTGCCGCCTCGTTCGGCCAGCTTGTCGCGCAGCTCGTTTACCCGTTGCGCTACCAGGCGGTGATGGTGGGCCGTCTCGTATGCATGGAGGTAATCGCCGAGCACCAGCATCACTTTGATGGTGTCGAGTTCAGGCATACGCATCGAAAGACGTGCGGTCGGCTCGCCGGCTGGGGCAACGCCTCCGGTGGCCGTTTTCCTTCCAGGTCCATTGCTGATTGTCAGCCTGTAAGGGAAGCGAGCGTAGCGCCCGCCGTCGCCTTCGTCCCATTCGAGCAGCAATGTGCGGCTCTCGATAGAGCCGTCCTCGCGGCTGCTGCCGCCATACTTCTCCCACTTGCCGCCAGTGACGGGTCCAAATAGGCGGTTGCAGACAAGATGCGCCAGTAGCCGGGCATCATCTTTGTCGATCCAGGCGCTTGCATGCCCCGTCTGGCGGTTTGTCGCGGGGTCATATCCGGCGATCTCAATCTTTACCTTGCTGATCCTCAATGCATCATAAAGATTGAGGAAGTTCTTGTTCGTGGCGTAAACGTAGATCTCAGGTGAAACTTTAGGGGTTCTGTCAAACTGTTCCATCGTAACTCACTCCAAACTTAGATAATCTCTGTAGGTCTCATTTTCTTCTCTGGTTTCTTATTCAGTTGTACCTGGAGCGGCAGCCTGCATATACCGGCTACGGTTCGCGCTCCGTAATCTCTATGCCGCCTGTGCGCCCTCTTCTTCACTGTCGACAAAGCCACACATCAACAGGCTGGCTATGTGAACGCAGCGGTATACCCCACACTCGCACTTTAGGCTGTCCAGTGTTCCTCTGACGGCCCGTACGCGCACAGGAGCAGAGTTGCCTAACCGCACGAAATAAAGGCCCTGCGATCCGGTGACGCTAATGCGTGCCAACGTCTCCAAACCCAACTGCTCCACGGGACGAATATGTCTCAGGTTCTCACCTCCCATTGCTGCCTCCTTAAAGAACTTATGTTCTAATTATAGCACCGATGTTCTGCCTTGTCAATAGTTTTTGTCGGGAACCTGTCAAAGACGGAGGAAGCTACTTTCTGCGAATTTCCTTGACAACAGAAGTACCCTTCTGTACAATTCGTCGTTAGAATACTTTCCTACGCGGCGTAAAAATAGGTCCCATTCCCATTGTTTTGCCCGTTAAAGCCGTACGGATCACCGAAAGTGAGGCTTATCTCCTAATGATAGAGGTGGAGCATCTAACGAAGTATTATGGAGCCTTTCCCGCGCTCCGTGATGTGAACTTCAATGTTGAACGCGGGGAAATACTTGGCTTCCTGGGCCCCAACGGCGCAGGCAAGACCACTACCATGCGCATCATCACCGGCTATATTCCTGCCACCGAAGGCAAGGTGAGGGTTGGTGGCTTCGATGTCGCGGAAAAGTCCCTACAGGCACGCAGTCATCTGGGCTACCTACCCGAAACCGTGCCTCTTTATACAGAGCTTACTCCAATGGAGTATCTCGATTTCAAGGGCCGCATTAGCGGCATGCATAATGGGCGAGAGCGCAAGGCCCGCATCCTCGAGATTATGGATGAACTCAACCTGACCGATGTAAGCAGGAAGTTGATCGGCAATCTCTCCAGGGGCTACCGGCAGCGTGTTGGCCTTGCTCAGGCTCTGCTGCACAATCCCGACGCACTTATACTAGACGAGCCTACGGTGGGGCTCGACCCCGTGCAGATCACCGAAGTGCGCGACCTTATCAAGCGCCTGGGCGTGGACCGTACGATCATCCTCTCGACGCACCTTCTGCCCGAGGTGAGTATGGTGTGTAACAGGGTAATCATTATCAATCGCGGCAAGCTTGTTGCGCTCGACACACCGTTCCACCTGACAGAAGGAGCCAATGATGCCCATACTGTGCAAATCGAAGCGATAGGCGATTCGGAAGGCATCTTGGGCGTGTTGCGCGCCGTGCCAGGCGTTACCCAGGTGACCTCGACCGTACCGGCTGCCGGCCAGGTGAATTACGGCTCGGTCGAGGGGACCGCAAGCCGAATATCAATAGGGGAGGAAGCGCTGCCAAGTGGCGGAAAACTCTACCAGGTCGAAGTGCGCCCAGGCACCGACCTCCGCTCGCAGCTCGCTGCGGCTATTATTGGTGGTGGCTATTCGCTTCTTGAGCTCAAGAGTGTACGCCCTAGCCTCGAGGAAATATTCATTCGCGTTATCACACAGGAAGAAGATCATGCCGGCGACGACATGGATCCAATCGTGGACAACTCGGTGGGCAGCCCGCCTGCTGATGGGGCAGGTAGCGGGAGGCGGCGTGTGACTGCCGTTACTGAAGGGGATCCTGCCTCCACCCCGTCGCGCATTCAGACAAAAAGGAGGGTGAGGCAATGAGAAACGCTCTCTTCATCGCCGGTAAAGAGCTGCGATCTTACTTTGTTTCGCCTATAGCCTATGTAATCGTGGCTTTTTGGCTCGTCGGCACCGGCCTTTTCTTCTCCCTGGTAGCTGCATCGGGAGATGCGAGCCTACAGAGCGTCTTTGGTGTAATTATTGTGCTGCTGCTCCTGCTCGCACCGGCGCTCACCATGCGCTTGATCGCCGAGGAGTCGCGTACAGGCACGCTTGAATTGCTGCTTACCTCCCCGGTCAAAGACTGGTCGGTGGTGGTCGGCAAGTTCCTCGGCGCGTTGGGCTTGTTCGTCGCCATGATGGCCCTTACGCTGTTCTATCCACTCTTGCTGTCTCTCTTTGGCGGCAATCCTGATTGGGGACCTATCTGGTCGGGGTACCTGGGTTTACTGTTGCTTGGCATGGCCTTCCTATCGGTGGGTATATTCGCCTCGGCCCTCACCTCCAACCAGATGGTGTCTGCGGTGATCTCCTTCGTGATCCTGCTGGTGCTGTTCGTCATCAACCAGGTCGCGCAGAACGTAGGACCAGGTTTGAGCTCATTCCTGACCAATCTGAGCCTTTCGGGCCGCTTTGACCCTTTTACACGGGGTGTTGTCGATCTGAAAGATGTTGTCTTTTTTCTGACTTTTACCGCAGCCGTGCTGTTCATTACAGTGCAGGTTCTTGAAGCAAGGAGGTACCGCGCGTGACACCCGCCAATTCCTCACCCCAGGGGTCCAGGGCCCTTATCGCAGTACTGGCCGGCTTTGCCGCTCTCGGCTTCGGCCTGATATCACTTATCTACTGGGTAGCCTTCGCTAACGGCACTTTCGATACGCCTTTGCGCGTGCTTGTTATCGCCGCAGTTGTGCTTTTCAGCATCTACCTGGTAGCCAGTCCCGAGTCGGTTGGTCGCGCCGCTCAGAAGCGGGGCAACCGCCTGGCCGCAAACGCTATCGTCGCATCCCTTGTGGCGGTAGCTATTGCGATCGTGCTGAACATCATCGTAGCGCAGGTGCCAACGGTCCGAGCCGACTGGACAGCAGGACAAGATTTCACGTTGTCGCAGCAAACGATAAATATCCTTCAGGGTTTCGACGCACGGAACGAGACCGTCACCGCCTATGCCTTCTACAGCGACCGGCAACCAGGCGCCACCAGTCGTACGCAGATCGAAGACCTGCTCAAGGAATATCAGGCTCATACGTCGAGGATCAAATATGAGTTTGTCGACCCGTATGTCTCTCCGGTGCGCGCGCAGGAATATGGCATAACGCAGTTAGGCACAGTTGTTTTCGACAACGGCAAGCGGCGCGAGATAGCGAACAGCATCACTGAAGCCGACTTCACGGGGGCATTGGTGCGGCTCGATGACGTGCGCACCAAGACTGTGGCTTTCTTGACCGGCCATGGTGAGCGCGACCCGAATGGCGCCGACCAGAATGGCTACTCTCAGGTAAATGCGGCTCTTAGCAAAGACAATTACCAGACTATCACCTGGAATCTCGTCACATCTCCCACCTTGACCCTCGACAGGGTGACGGTGCTGGTAATCGCAGAACCGACAAAGCCCCTCACTATGAAAGAAGTGGGAACAATTCGGCAGTATCTCGATGCCGGAGGTCACGCGCTCCTGTTGATGGATCCTGCCATGCCACCTGCGGCCCAGGCTCCTTTAGCTGCGATTCTCGCCAAATACGGTGTAACGCCGGTACAAGGTATTGTGATCGACCAGCATAGCGCAGCTCAGCAGCAAACTCTTGTAGTGGTAAATACCTTCCCTGCTAACGACATAACGCGTGCTATGACGGGCCTCGTCACCCTTTTCCCAGAATCGCTCGGGCTGAAACCTCCCACATCGACGGTCGGCACTTTTACTGTAACACCTATTATCCAATCGTCGCCGGGTGAAAGCTCAAGCTGGCTCGAGACCGACCTGAAGAACAACGCGGCCCGCTATGACCCAGGCGTGGACATACCAGGCCCCGTCACAATGGGACTCAGCATTGGCCCGCAGGCCCTTACAGCATCCACGCCGGCAACGGCAACTAACCAGATCAAGACGCGCCTGGTAGCTTACGGAGACGGCGACTTCCCGAGCAACATTGTGCTCGCACAGGCCCCGTCCAACGTGGACCTCTTCGCCAACTCGGTGTCGTGGCTCGCAGGGGCCAACGAGCTTGTCTCGATACGTCCCAAAGATCCGAGCGTTCGTCGCACGGTGACCCTGGACAATAC
>JALYYZ010000052.1 GCA_030945985.1 Chloroflexota bacterium | reverse complement strand
CCATCATCAGCCTGTGTGTGACTATCCCGGATACCGTAGCTCCTATGCGACCCGAAACGGACATGCCCCGGCGTACCTTGATTATTTTCCCGATTTTCATCTATATGGCTCTGATGACGCAGAACCGCCGGCTATTTGCCTATATATCGGTTGCCTCTTTTGTGCTCTTTCTCTGCCTGTCGGGCCTGCAGATAAACTGGTTCTTCGTGAGTTAGAGCCTCAGATAGCTAAACCTGCCAGGAGGCAAATCTGACTGGGAGCCCAAACATTGACAGGCATCGGCGCTACGATAATCCGCAAGCGAATCCAGGCCGTGTAGTATGCAAGTAACACAAACCAATATGAATAACGCGGTGGCTCGAACCGCCGGTTCCGAGGCTAGTTCAGCAACACGCTCAGTGTCGAAGGAGGGCCTCCGGCTGGCTCTTATCGTCTGGTTCGTGCTGCGCTTGCTTTTATCGGCCTGGGGAATGGTCTCCATGCTGGTAGCCAACCCGCAAACGTACGCTAATGCAAAGGCTGCTTACCCTGAGATTCGTCTGCCTGAGCATGATCTTTATGGCCTTACAGTGGGTGTATGGAACATCTACGACACGAGGCACTATATAACGATAGCTGAGAAAGGGTATATGGCCGATACAGGGTGGTTGCCCGCCTACTTTCCCGGCTATCCACTGCTGATCAAAGCTCTCAGTCCATTGTTGCTCGGCGACTCTCTACTAGCGGCGTTGCTGATCGCCAATGTTTGCGCCTTCCTGGTCTTCTGGTATCTGTACCGGCTGGTTGAGCCTGAATATGGACGTGATGTTGCGCGGCGCTCTATGATCCTCTGCGCTGTTTTTCCGGCCTCCTTCTTCCTCTTCGTCGGCTACAGTGAGGCCCCCGTGCTTGCCTTCTCCCTGATGGCGCTCTACTATGCTAAGGAGAGCAAGTGGTGGATGGCAGGCATCATGTCAGGGGCGGCGGCCTTTACCAAGCAGCCTGGTATACTCCTCGTGCTGCCCCTGGCCTATTTGTATTGGCGGTACTATCGTGAGGCTACAGCGCCACGCTCTCTGAGCTATAAGCTGAACTGGCTCTGGCTGCTGCTAGCACCCCTGGCTACGGGCGCCTACACTCTTTATCGCTACTTGTTTATAAAGGCTCCAATTACGTCTGCTACAGATGCAGGCGGCGCTCAGCGGTTCGATTTTCCAGGTCTACCATTATTGAGGGCCTTTCAGGCTGCTAATACGAGCAACCCGGTGCTTGCATTCAACATAATGGAAATATTGAGTACGATCCTATTGATTGTGCTTGTGGTCGGCGTGGTTTTGCGTGGACGCTCCTGGGTATTCAGCATTTATGCGGCAGTTATGGCGATAGCCAACTTGTCCATCTCTATGTGGGTCTATTACCAGCGTCCCGAGGTAAATATGCCCAGGCGCGATCTGCTCGTTTTCCCCATATTCATCTGCATGGCTCTCGTAACGCGCAGTGAGCGTCTATTCAAATACGTGGTTGCAGTGTCCTTCCTTATGTTCCTGGGAATGTCCGCCCTGTTCGTGCAGTGGGTATTTGTAGGCTGAGTAGCTGCAAATATTTGTTTGGCACGCCTCTTGCACCTGACAAAATCAGTGTTACCCCGTCAAAAGGTGTGCAAAAGACCCTTGTGCCGCCAATTAGCAGCGTGCTATAATTTACATAACAGCTAGTTGCTGGATATAAACCTGCACATAAGGGGTCTGTGGTAGCAAAGCAAGGATAAAGAATGCCAGTACGCCACTCACCGTTCGCCACGGCAGCGGAGCCGGCAGCGGAACGGCCAGGGGAAAAGGCAACAAGGCCTTTACATAGCACTTTAGACTTTCTCTCACCGGCGGAGAATAACCCTCCGACCCTTCAGACGACTCCGTTGCTCACCGGCTCTATAGATCGCCCTGAGTCTGCCCCTGTTTCGCCCTTGCCTCAATACACGTCCGGCACGTCTCCTGTCCCGAGTAATAGTCCTGATCTCGGCGCGGTACCGAATAATGAGACTGCGAACGAAGAGCCTTCCAAGCCTGGTATTATACGCGTTGCCGGCATAGATTTCCATCATGAGAGTGAAGCGGAGTTTGCGCGCCTGCTCAACTATTATGGTATAGAGTGGCAGTACGAGCCGCAGCAATTCCCCTTGCAATGGCGAGATGAACGTCCTATCGAGATGTTTGCTCCGGATTTTTACCTGGTGGAGTATGACCTCTTTATTGAGCTTACCACTATGCGCCAGGCGTTAGTGCGGCGTAAGAACCGTAAGCTGCGCTTGCTACGGGCTCTCTACCCTGAGATCAATATCAAGCTCCTTTATCGCCGTGATTACCAACGCTTGCTTGATCGCTTCGGTATCCGCGCCGACATTATGGATCTAGAGCGACCCACCGAATGATAGACATTACCCTATCCAGCAGCGCTAAAGAACGTTCCTGGTCGGGGGATGATGTTGACATCTTTATTTCGGAGCGCGAACTAACCGATCGTATTGCGGAGCTCGCTCAAACCATCGCCGAGGATTATCGCGCTCTGGGTGTTACCCGCGAGGAGCCTCTACATCTGATCGGGGTGCTCAAGGGCGTGATCCCTTTTATGGCCGACTTGATGCGCGCCATACCCAAAGATGTGCCTGTAACGGTCGACTTCCTCTCTATAGCACCGTATGGTCCGCAAACGCGGCACACAGGTGGGGTGAGAGTGCTAAAGGACCTGGACCAGCCTATAACAGGGCGCAATGTGCTCGTAGTGGAGGACGTGGTCGATACGGGCTTGACGCTGGGCTACTTGCTGAAGCTGCTTCGAGGCCGCGAACCTAAGTCGCTACGCGTATGCACGCTGCTTGATCGCGAGAGCGTACGTCTCCTGGATCTCAGGTTGGCATATGTCGGCTTCAGCATACCGGACCAATTCGTGGTCGGCTATGGTCTCGACTTTAGGGAGCAGTACAGGAACCTGCCATTTATAGGCGTGCTAAAGAAAGAATAGTGTCTACATAGTGTCTACCTGATACAGTTTACTAAACACGCTTAGCTTTTGAAGGTAAAACGAACAAATCAAAAACCCTGTGGGTTTTGATTTGTTCGTTTTTGGAAGGAGCGCTCCTTCCCAAGATGTCACCTGAAGAGGCACTAGAAGTTGCGATAATTCGGCTGATGAATCGGAGACACAGCGTGTGACTTGTGTCTCTTTTGCTTTGCGGCGTCCGCCGGGGATCATGCTCGGCTAAGCTTCGCCCCCTGCGGAAAGCTCGTACAACGTTATTTCAGGGCGGCAGTTGAATCGCACATGAGGTCTAACCATCCCCACGCCTCTGTTGGTATATTGCAGCATGTTACCTACTTTGTAGAGGCCCAGCGGGTATTTCGTGCCCATAGGCGGGAGGCGGAGCAAACCGACGAACGGGATCACCACTTGTCCTCCATGCGAGTGTCCGGAGATTTGCAGGTCGAAGCGTCCAGTCGAGGCACTCGCATCAGCAAAGTCCGGCTCATGGGCCATAAGGATGGCCGCGCCTTTATCAGGGAGACCATCCAGTACAAGATCAAGCCTGTCCAATCGCATCCATACGTCGTCGACGCCCGCTATATGCAGTTGGGCTCCTTCTCGGCTGAGCGTAATGTGCTTGTTGGGCAACTCTCTTATGCCTGTTTCTACAAGCATCTGCTTGAGGGCTCTCTGATCTCGCCAGTAATCGTGGTTGCCCAATACCGCCACCACGCCGTCTGTTGATCTCAGATTGGCAAACGCTTCCTTGAAGTGTGTAATATACGGCACAGCCTCATGGGTGACGAAATCACCCGTAAATGCGATAAGGTCAGCATTTTGCCTATTTACCAGGTCAATTACTTGCTCCAGCTTCTCCCGTGTCATCCAGTCGCCCATGTGGATGTCGCTCACCTGGGCGATACGATAGCCGTTGAATTGGGGTGCAAGTCTGGGCAGCGCCAGGCGTACATGGGTAACATCTACCCATGCGGGTTCCACCTCCCGTGCATAGCCGATGCCACTGGTGCCTGCCAGCCCTGCCCCAAGCATCAGTTGCGCCGATAATTTGAGGAACTGCCTCCTCGAAGCCGTACGTGTGCTCACGAAATAGCCTTTCTATAATCTGCTGGAATATTCATCTATCTCATTATAGTGCAGCCGTGGAGGCATGCATACCTCTTGAGTGCTTGACGGGTTGAGCATGCTGCCGTGCAGGGTCCCGTTTTGGCGTCGCCAGGGC
>JALYYZ010000450.1 GCA_030945985.1 Chloroflexota bacterium | reverse complement strand
CCTGGTGAGACGTTGCTCGGGCGTGGCTTTTTGATCGCGCCAGGTGGCAAGGGCGCTAACCAGGCCGTCGCAGCGTCGCGGCTGGGAGCCCGAACAGTAATGATAGGCCGTGTAGGCGACGATATTTTCGGCACGGAGATGCTTGCCCACCTGAATAGCGACGGGGTAAATACCTCCAGTGTTACGGTGGAAGTCGGAATGCCAACCGGCGTAGCTCTCATCACTCTGGAAGATAGCGGCGAGAACACGATTGTCGTAGCATCAGGCGCAAACATGAAGGTTGGACCAGGCGACGTGGAAGCGGTACGGAGGGAGATGGTAAGCGCCAAAGTAGTGCTGCTGCAATTGGAGATACCTATGGAGCCGCTTACCGCTGCGGCGAAAGCAGCGCAGGAGCACGGAGTTACCGTCGTCCTCGACCCCGCTCCGGCCCAGGATCTCCCGGCAGACCTCTACAGCGCGGTGGACATCCTCACCCCCAACGAGAGCGAGGCAGCGAGGCTAGTCGGCTTCCCGCTCAGCAGCAACAAGGCGATAGAGCAAGCTGCCCGGATATTGCTCGCCCGAGGGGTGCGCAACGTGCTCATCAAGCTGGGCGGCCGAGGTGCCTACCGGGCCGACAGCAGTGGCGGTGAGTTCCGTCCGGCGCCGGAGGTTGAGCTGATAGACACGGTCGCGGCAGGGGACGCATTCAACGGTGGGCTTGCCGCCGCACTCAGTGAAGGCCACGGCTACAACACCGCAATAAGCTGGGCGCTGGCCGCCGGGGCGCTGGCGGTTACCAAATCCGGCGCTCAGCCATCCCTGCCACACCGCAGGGCTCTGTTGGATCTGCTGGCTCGTGCAACTTCATGAACCTTTTAGCCCTTGAGAGAAAAACAAACAAATATGACCCATAGGGTCATATTTGTTTGTGGAAAGGAACCCTCTTTTCCCAAGAGGTCCATGACAATCAATATTAAGGTAGTACGGTACTAGGGCGTATCTGCAAATAGCCCAGTGTGGGTAGAGAACGCCCTGTGACTAAAGTCATGGGCTACACTTGGGAAGTCTCCTTCGGAGACTCAACGAAACGGACCAGTCCCGCAGGGACTTCCCAACGTGTAGCCCGTGACTTTATTCACAGGGCGATATTTGCAAACACGCTCTAATTTAGGTCGCAACCTGAATCTGCAAAAAGGTGGCGTACACTCCTGAGCTGCGGTTCAAGTTGACAGTTGCCGCGCCTGGGTGCTATTCTTCAGCGGCATATTCGCCTATGCAGCCCGAGGAACTCGCGGAGCGGCCATAGGACACGCGACCACTCGTCTCTGATCCTGGCCTTCCGATCCTCGCCTCCGATTTATCTAGAGTGCTACTGCGCATGGGGTCTGTTTAACTATATCGTTTGCACCACACCTGAGAAATAGTTGTCCATGAACTCTCTCCGGCAAGACGTCCGCGATGTCCGGTGGTTGCTGGCCTGGCCTTTCCTCTGGGCGCTCATGACGCTCACGCTCGTTGGAGCCACGGGCGCATATCAGGTGCGGCAGGCATACAGTGTCGATGTGGGCAGCCCCGGCGACCAGCCTTACATCAGTAATTTTCACGCGCCTTTTGTCGATACCCTGCACGGGCGGACCTTCCGTTGGTCCGACGCCTACAGCTACGTGGTGTTGCCCGGCATAGGCGGAGGCGTGCCCTATAGCGTGACCCTCAGCCTGGATCCCGGCCAGGCCAATGTGCCCGTCACTATCTTCGTCAACGGCGAGATTTTCCTTCAGCGTGCGCTCGCCAACGGCTGGCATAACTACACATTCAGCATAGACACAGCCCACCCGCTCGCAATGTCGGCGCGTGATCTCGTAGTGGAGATCAGGGCACCATCCGGCGGGGTTATGCTGGACAGGGTGCAGGTCTCGCCGCCCGGCTCCGGCTTTGTGGTGCCGGCTTTGGGCCAGTTAATCTCCCTGACCATTCTAGTCGTGCTTACCTATTTGTTGCTGGGGCGCTGGCGTTACAGGGTGAGTGCCGGTAGACGCGAGCCCAATGACCGGCTGCTGCCCCTGGCGGGCGCTACCGTGCCGGCCTGCATCCTGGTAGCGTTGTTGGCTGCGCCTCGACTCCCGCTCACCGTGCTAACGGGGTCTCTGGTCGCCGGCACGCTGATATTACACGGCCTGCTAACACTCAGGCATCACGCGCCCCTTTACCGCTGGCTGCGCGCTGAAAGCCATATCGTCCGGCGACTCGTCGCGCGCCCACTTGTATGGGCAGTCGTGGCGCTTGCCCTGTTGGGGCTGACTATGGCCTATCAGGTGAGGCACGAGTACAACATCGACGTGGGCTCGCCGCAGGACCAGGCGTACGTCCACAATTTCCGCGACGGAGAGCTTGAGCAGGGCACCAACCGTCTCTTCCGCCGGGGTGGCACTGACAGCTATGTGGCTCTGCCGGGGATTGGCGGGGGCGTACCCTACAGCGTGACCGTCACCCTCAATCCAGGCCACCCAGGCGTGCCGGTCACCATGAACGTGAACGGCGAGACTTTCTTCCAGGGTACCCTCCTGAACGGGTGGCAATCTTATACCTTCCTGATAGACGCGGCTCACCCACGCGCGCTGGCATCACCCGATCTGCGACTGGACATCCGGCCTCGGCCCTCTACCGAGTTGCAATTAGACCAGGTGCAGGTGTCGGCGGGCGGCGCGGGCTTTGTGATCCCTGCGCCTGACCAGTTGGTTGGGCTGACCGCCATTCTCATCCTCACCTACCTGCTCTTAGGGCGGGCGCTTGCATCGTTCTCTCGTGCTGCGCTGACGGCTGCGCTTGGCACTTTGCTCGTCGCATGTGGCCTGGTGGGCTCGTTTGCGGCCGGCGGCGCTGCTGTAGCGGTCGCGACACCCCACCTGGTGTTGACGGGTCTATTCACCTACGGGCTTTTGATCGTCACAGAGCCTCTGGCCCGGCGGGTTGTGCCAGGTGCGCCCAGGGGAGCGCGCGTAGCGGCGGCCCTCGTGGCCGGGGGGTTCCTCGTCCGCTTTGGGGTCATGGAGCTGCCCGAGACGGTCGTCATCGATATGGGCTACCATATCAGGTGGCTGCACGAGCTGCTGGCGGGCAACTGGGATGCGCTCACCGACCCTCATGGAGGCCTGAACCGCCCACCGCGCCGCTGGGGCTTAGGAGTATTCATCCCCAAGTCCGCCCTTTTCTATGTAGTCGCGTCGCCGCTGGCATGGCTGCCTATTGACCTGGACACCGCCCTGTCGGCCTTCGTTTGCCTGCTCGAAGCCAGCACGGCACTATTCTGCTATGGGC
>JALYYZ010000429.1 GCA_030945985.1 Chloroflexota bacterium | reverse complement strand
GCTGATACCAAGCCCCCTCTGCTCCCCGAGCAGATCTTCGCCAGCCGCGACCCTGAGTTTGGGCTCTGACGCAAGCGGGTTTTGTGACGATTCGTTCATAAAACTTCTCCTTTACCTTTCACTTCCTTAACAACACCAATTAGGGATGGGATTTCTATATCAACCGACGGTTATGACCCTCTATTGTCCCTCCTTTTCGGTCGCTGGACAGCAAAAGCTGTTGTAATACTGTGCATGGCGCAGCGCGAGATTGGCTAATTAGCTTATTTGTAACATAGGCATATTAAGGGTTACGGCGCTATTACCCAACCACAGAATCAGAGGCTACTTCTTGGGCATAGAAGCTATCTCTTATAGATCAACCAATCGGAACGGGCAGAGTTTCGATTGACTGTTTTGGAAAAAGCGCTCTTTCACCTGGAGGTCGTTGGAAGTTGCTCTAGCAAAGGCAGCAACTATACATATGGCCATGCAAATACCTGGCGACCTTCACCTGTTTATGGTATTATGCTGCATGGATCGGAAGTGGGTCAAGAGGTGGGCTTTGGATCCATCCTTAAGACGGTACGCTGCTTGAGTGCATCCCACAATCCATAGACAATTGTAACTCCTTGCGAAGAGGTACACGTTATGTCAATTTCCAGAAGGGTCGTTTTTATCGTTGCGCTCGGCGCCCTGGCGCTCGTCGCGCAGTCGAGCGCGGAAGCTGCGGGCCCGGGGATTATCCACCCGATCATGGACCTGAACACCCAGTGCTTGCTCGGCGGCAGCCAGGACGGCAAGTGGGTAAAACCGGAGGTCGTGACGGCTGCGCTCAAGGGCGGTGAGAAGTACCGTCTCTATTCCCTCGCGGGCTACATGGGGCAGGCCACCGGCAGCAAAGCGACCTCCATCGGTGTGCCTTGCGAGGATACCCAGAGGGTGACCATATCGCCTGCGCCCAAGATCACAAAGAACGTCTATGCTGTAGGGGCCACCTGGGCTGCCGAACCGCGCGTTCCCAGGTCGGAGAGCCTGAACCAGGTGATCTATCAGAACGCGGTGCGAGACGTGCTGAAGCAGAAAGGGCTCACCAATCCTAAGATCAAGCTAACACAGGTGCTGCGGGTAGACCTTGAAGGCGACGGGGTGCCCGAAGTGCTGGTGAGCGCAACTTACTCAGCGCATCCGGCCTTTCCGAGCGTGGCAGCGGGCGATTATTCGCTTGTGCTGCTGAGGAAGGTTATCAAGGGCAAGACGCAAACGTTCGTCATAGATGGCGAAGCCTACGCCAAGGATAGCCCTTTCGCCGCGCCAAACACGTACACGGTCACATCAGTGCTCGACCTGAATGGCGACGGGACGATGGAAGTGGTAGTCGACAGCCGCTATTACGAGGGGGAATTCTCGACTGTCTACCAGGTGAAGGGAAGCGACATCCAGCCTGTGCTCGAATGCGGCTGCGGGGTGTAGTTTAGAGCGTTTGCGCTTGTTGTCTATGAGTGCCGCGAGTATACTGGTTGGTACTCATGTTGCGATTTGTGCGCCGCTCTCTGCTCGGGCAATTGCTCGGGGTATATCTGCTTTTCGTGGCTGCTGTGCTCGGCACCGGGATGGCTGTCAATGCGGCCGTGCAGACGCGGCTGCGCGATGAAGTGCAGGCGCAGGACCTCGCCCTGGCCCAGGCTATTGCCCTGGACACGGACGACTCGCTCCGGGACGCTGGCAGTTCATTAGCTAACCTGGCCGGCATTGCTGCGGTGCGCGACGGGGACTCTGCGGCCATGCTCCCGGCATTCACTGCCTTCAAGGCCGCTCGCAAAGATGTTGATCGAGTCTTCTGGCTCGACGCTGCGGGCGTGATGCGTACTTCTGTGCCGGGCGATGTGCGCACCCAGGGCGTTGACCTGAAGGATACGCCCTACTTCCGCCGGGCGGGCGCAGCCGCAAAAGGAGCGGCCGGGCCTGTCCTCGAAGCTGCGCTGGTTGATCTCACCAC
Organism: Chloroflexota bacterium; assembly: GCA_030945985.1. Taxonomy (GTDB): domain Bacteria; phylum Chloroflexota; class Chloroflexia; order QHBQ01; family JADMIH01; genus JADMIH01. The sequence goes on along the minus strand of JALYYZ010000429.1, from coordinate 4,854 downwards.
CTTTAACGCTGTGGTCACTGTTGCCTTACCTGTACATGCAACTGATGGACGCCTCACCGGCGTTGTGGCGACCAACCTGTTGTTAGATGACCTGGGCGCTCCTCTGCGCACGGTGGTAGCCGAGCAGCGCCGGCAGGGGCATACAGTAATGATCAGCATGGTAGACGCACGCGGCCAGCTTATTGCCAGCCCCGAGCGCGAGCGGCTGCTACAGCCCGCGCTCAATGACCTGCCGGGAGCAGCCGATGCCCTGTCAGGCAAGCAAGCGGCACGCTTGGCCTCAGGCCCACATGGGCAGGCGTGGCTCTTCACCTCCGCGCCCGTGCCAAGCAGCGGATGGGCCGTTGTTGTGCAGCGACCGGCCCAGGAGGCGCTCGCCGTAGTGGATACCTTCATCTCCTGGCTCCTCTTCGCTGCCCTCCTTTTCGGCCTCGGCGGTCTGATCTTCTGGCTGGTGCTGGTGCGCCGAGTGATTCGTCCACTTCACGCACTCGCCGGTGCCCACCAGGCTGTGCTTGCCACCGGTTCGGCTGTGCGCGCCGACCCAACTACATCGTTAGCCACACGCCTGGACGAAGTTGGTGACCTTGCCCGTGCCTTCACACGCCTCGAGCAAGATGTCAATACAAAGCTGACGGCGTTACACACCCTGCTCGAAACATCAACCACCGTGGTGGGTACCCTCGACCCGCACACAGTCGCCGAGGCTATTATCCACGAGGTTAGCAGGCTCGTTGATGTGCAGGCCGCAGTGTTGCGCGTGCCTGACGAGAACGGCTACCTGCGTGCGCTTGCCAGCGTAGGTCGCAGTCCCGAATATGAACTGGCGCCACTGGTACTCCCTGACGACCCTCTATCGCCGGCTGTGCGTGCCCTACGTGAAGGCCGCCCTGTGCAGATGGTAGCAGGAGGCGGGAGCGAGTTCCCGGACCTCAGTTATGGCGAGGGTTTTCGTGCCCTCCTCGCCATTCCGATCATCAGCCCGCGCGTTGGTGGGGTAGTGCTGCTTGTACACCGCACACGCCCAGAGCCTTTCAACGCGATGGAAGTGGACCTGCTGCTGACCTTCGCCAATTACGCTACCCTTGCCTGGGAGCACGCGGTGCTCTACGAGCGTAGCGATGTGCGGCTGAGAGAGGTTGCCCTGGAGAACGAAGACCTTTACAGGCGTACGATGGAAGAGAAACAGACCTTGGAGGCCATAGTAGGCAGCATAAGCGACGGGCTGGTGTTGACTGGCGTGGACGGCGCGCTCCTCTACGCCAACATGGCTGCACGCGAGATCACCGGGATGCCTCTTGTGACCATGGGGGCCACCCACATAAGCGACGTGCATAGCGCGCTCCGGTCCAGGGCGGTCGACCCCGAAGCATATAGTCGAGCGCGAGTCCAGGCCGAAGAAGGGCTACGAGGGAGGGGGCCTGCCTGGCTGGTGGAGATCTGTGGCAGTGGCCCCGCCTCGCGCTCGATACAGCTTCGCCTCTTCGACGTGCGCCCACCTGAGACAGAGGGCGCGGGGCAGCTTATCGGGCGCGGCCTGCTCCTGCGAGATGTCACACGCGAGCAGGAGATCGATCGCCTGAAGACAAGTTTGCTCGCGGCCGTGGGACATGAAATCCGGACCCCGCTGGCGGCTATCAAAGGACATGCATCAACCCTCCTGCAAGACGATGTGACCTGGCCGCCGGAAGACCAGCGCCACTTCTTGCAGACGATCAGCGACGAAGCTGACCGCCTTGCGCAGCTCATGACCAACCTGCTCGACCTCTCCCGCTACGAAGCAGGGGTACTACCCTTGACGCGGGTGCCTGTGTCTCTCAGCGAGATAGTAGAGCGCGCGCTCGCCGGCTCTACCGGCAAAGTCAACATGCACTCGTCCGGTCTGCCCAGGGTCGTGGTGAAGCTAGAGCAGGGATTGCCGAGTGTGGAGGTTGATGCCGCGCGTATCGAAGTAGTGCTGCGGAACCTGCTGGCAAATGCCCGCGCATATGGTAACGGGAAGATCGAAGTCGCAGCCCACAGACAGGTGGGTCCGGAAGGAATGCAGGTGCTGGTTTGTGTGGCTGATAACGGGCCGGGGCTGGGGACTGATGAGATAGCGCACATATTCGAGCGCTTCTACCGTGCTCCTCGGGGGCTGCAACGCAGGTCAGAGGGAACCGGACTGGGCCTTGCTATATCAAAGGCGTTTGTAGAGGCGCACGGCCAGACCATCTGGGCTGAGAGTAGCCGTGCGGGTACCAGGGTGCTCTTTACACTGCCATGCGCGCAGCAAGCCAATGGCCGGCCTGAACCAGGGTTTGCTCCAGGGACGGGCGGGGTCGCGAGCATGGCTAATGGGTACGCACAGGCAGCACTCCCTGAAGAGACCGCACTACCTTCAGGCATGGAAGGACACTAAGGCATGCCGGGAGCTTCGCAGCGCATCCTCGTGGCCGACGACGAAAGCACCCTGCTTGATTTCGTGAGCCGAAACCTGCGGGCGCGCGGCTTTGAGGTGTTGGAGGCTGCTAATGGCCTCGAAGCGCTGGCCCTATGGAGCACCCAGAAGCCTGACCTGCTCATCCTTGACGTTATGATGCCTCGCCTCGATGGCCTGGAGGTATGTAGGAGGGTGCGTGAAGAGGCGACGGTGCCGATCATCCTCCTGACAGCTCTCGATGCCGAGAGCGACCGAGTAGCGGCGCTCGACATGGGAGCAGACGATTACCTGACCAAGCCTTTCGGCGTGGAGGAGCTGCTTGCACGCGTACGGGCAGTGCTCCGCCGGAGTGGCTGGGTGGCGCACCCGCCATCCGCAGGCGTCCACAGGCATGGCAACCTCGAGTTCGACATGACGGCACATGTAGTGCGGCGAGAGGGTGAGCCTGTCCACCTCACTCCCACCGAGTTCGGCCTGCTCGAACAGCTTGTGACTAACCCTAATAAGACACTGACGCACCGCATGCTCCTACAGCGTGTCTGGGGCAGCGAATACCGGGACGAGGCGGAGTACCTGCGCGTCTACATGGGCCGCTTGCGCCGCAAGCTTGAGGCCGACCCTTCCAACCCACGCTACCTACAGACTGAGCCGGGAGTGGGGTACAGGTTTATGCCTTAGTACCCCACCAGCCAAAGAGTGACTGTTTGTTTCCTTATTGCTCACCCATGTGAGCAATAAGGAAACTGCTTATACTTTGCTGGTGAGGTACTAGCTACATGGTACAGAAGAGAGACAAGAGCTACGTAATGCAACCAAGTCGCCCAGTGCCGGACAACATGGCCCCAGGCACACCGGAGGCAGAAGCCCGGGATGCGTCCGTCCTGTCCAGGAAAGCCAAAGCATGATATTCAAGATGGAGAACTCCACGAAACCCTCCTTAAAAGCTCAAGGCCTAAAAGTCAAAAGTCGAAGCTTACCAGGCATTCTCTGTGCTCTGCTTTTCCTGGCGGTGCCGCTTCTCGCCTCATGCGACCTGGTGGGCTCAACTGCCGGGGACTCGGGGCAGAGCGGAAGCCAGGCCATCCTCCTGGGGGCGACGGTCTCGATAACTGGGTCGACCGCCAAGGAGGGCGAATACACGCGCGACGGCTACCTGTTGGCCGTGGAGGCAGTCAACCGGGCGGGAGGCATACGAGTTGGCGACAAGAAGTACAGGGTTGAGCTGAAATATTACGACGACGAATCGCGCACCGACCGGGTGCCCGACCTCTACCGTAAGCTGCTGGAAGAGGACCATGTAAACTTCCTGCTCGGCCCATATTCCTCGGGGCTGACCGGCTATGCAGCTCCTGTGGCCGAGGCAGCCAGGGTGCCCATGATCGATGCGCACGGCTCGGCTGAGAGCATATTCGCCAAAGGGTACCGATATACCTTCGGCATACTGAGCCCTGCCCGCAACTACCTGCGCGGCATCATCGCAGTGGTACATGGCAAAGACGCCTCGGCGCACACGGTGGCGCTGCTCGGAGCCGATGAGCCATTTTCGCGGGAGGTGCTGGCGGGGGCCACCGATTACGCTCATGACGAGGGGATGGAAGTCGTCTACAGCGCCTTCTACCCTGCCAATCCCACCGACCTCAGCAGCTTACTGCTTGCGGTCAAAGCGAAGCACCCAGACCTGTTGCTCGCAGCAGGCCACCTGCAAGACTCGCTGATCATCGCCCGGCAAACGCACAACCTGGGCCTATCGCTGAAGGCGCTCGGCTTTACCTCAGGCCCATCGACACCTGAGTTCAGGGAGAACCTCAAGGAAGAGGCCGACTACATATTCGGCGCGACACAATGGACCGCTGCTCTGCAGTACCATGGTGACGTGGAAGAGGGCCCCTGGGAGACGCCCAAAGCATATGCCGAGGCATTTGTGGCGCGGCACCCCGACTACAGCGAGGTGCCATACCAGACCGCAGAGTCGTCGGCTGCCGTTATCGTCTTGCGCCATGCCGTCGAGGCCGCAGGGAGCATCGAGCCCGAGAAGGTACGCGCCGCACTGGCCGTTACCGATATAATGACCTTCTACGGGCGGGTCAAGTTCGATGCACGTGGGGTCAACATATACAAGCCGATGGCCGTTGAGCAGTTGCAGCCGGATGGTCACAAATACACCATCTTCCCGGCAGATGTGGCCGAGAAGGAAGCACTCTATCCTATGCCATGAGATAGAAGGCTAGTACCCTAGCAGCTAAATGGTAATTGTCTTGTTACATTCTTGCTCACCATGTGAGCAAGAATGTAACTGCTTATTCTGTGCTGGCACGGTACTGAAGCCAATTCCGCCCGGCTCATCGCGATCAGAGCAATTGAGGCTTTTTCCGCCTGGCTCATCGCGATCCAGAGAAATGGAAATTGGAGAAAAGCAGAGATCGAAACCTACG
>JALYYZ010000417.1 GCA_030945985.1 Chloroflexota bacterium | reverse complement strand
CGTCAAAGGTGCGGCTCATCTCGTCGAAATCAGGCAACCACCCATTCTCCTCGCGCAATGGCAGAGGATGAACCACTCCGTTAGCAAGTAGAGTACCGAACTTGTAGACAGGATAGGAAGGATCAGGCACCAGCGCGCCTTCTCCTGGATCGACAAAAGCCAGGGCTACGTTGGCGATCCCCTCTTTCGAGCCGATGAGAGGCAACGTCTCCGTGTCCGGCTCCAAAGATACCCCGAAGCGAGCCCCATACCAATCGGCTATGGCCCGCCTGAGCTCGGCCTTACCGTAGTAGTTCGGGTAACGCGAATTCTGCGGGAGGCGCACGGCAGAACACATTGCGTCCAGCAGATAGTCAGGTGTAGGCACATCGGGGTCGCCGATCGTAAAGTTGATTACCTCGACCCCGCTCGTGCGCAAGTCGGCCAGCTTCTTGGCCATGCCCGCAAACAAATAGGGCGGCAACTGTTCCATTCTCTTAGCAAACTTCATTGTTTGAACCTTCTTTTAGATAGTGTGGTAGCAAAGGATACCAATAAGTATACCGCAGTGGGCACGACCCACCAAACCGTGCGTATTCCGGTTATTACCCAGGTCTTGACAACCTCATACATGCCACAGGCCACGCTCCAGCAAATAGGAAAGCAGAAGCAAATAGAAACTCTGCGGCGTTTCTATTTGCTTCTCGTCTTTCGTGACTTTCTCATGACCTTCAACGGCTCTTCAGAGAAGATCCCTGCACTGCTACACTAACATCCCTGTACCGCCAAAGGGTATCACGCGCCCGACAAGAAGCCTTCCACCAGATCGGACGCGGTAGTCAGGGCATCACTCTCCAGCGTGTCGATCCAATTGGCTTCCCCAGCGCGCCTGAACCAGTTAGCCTGGTGACGGGCGAAAGCATGAGTGTCCCACTTGATCCGTTGTATGCTCTCCTCCAATGTGGACATGCCCAGCAGGTAGCCACCGATTTGCCTGTAGCCGAGACCACTCATCGAAGGCAATGTAGATAGGTAACCGCGCCCGAGCAGTGAAGCTACCTCGTCTACAAGTCCAGCGTCGATCTGCCGGTCCACACGCGAGTCGATCCGCCTGTAAAGCTCCTTGCGAGGGCAGGTGATGCCCACCGTCAGCATGCGATATGGAGGGGCCACCTTCCTCTGTTGCACGCTGATCGGTTCGCCCGTGAGAAGAACCACCTCCAGAGCGCGGATTATGCGACGAGTGTTGGATGGGAGAATGCCTGCGGCGGCCGTCGGGTCGAGCCCTTTAAGGCTCGCATGCAGATGCTCGCTTCCATGCTCTTCCGCCTCCTTTTCGAGACCGGCACGCAAGGCAAGGTCCGGCTCCACTCGCGGTATGGTCCACCCCTCCAGCACGGCATTCACATACAGGGGAGTGCCCCCTGCTACGATGGGCAAATTGCCACGGCTAAGCACATCGTCGATGGTGGCGTAGGCGCCTTCTTGATAGAGCGCCAGCGTATAAGCTTCGTCAGGGTCTACCAGGTCGATCATATGGTGCGGAGCCAGGTCTCTCTCAGCCCGGCCAGGCTTGTCTGTGCCGATGTCCATATAGCGGTAGACCTGACGCGAGTCGGCCGTGATGATCTCGCCGCCGAAGCGCCGGGCAAGCTGAAGCGCCAGCGTGCTCTTGCCAACAGCCGTGGGACCAATAACCGCAACCACAGGGGGTAAGGCGCGCGTTTCTTCCATGCAGACATTATACCTGGCGACCGCAGCAAAGAGGCGGTAAACATCTCGGCTCTGGCCAGGGCAAGTTCTTCACGCCTTATTACCTGCATGTAACGCTCTACACGGCTAGCTGACCTTATCGCTCACCCAGCTATAAAGCGGTGTTGGCACCGTGTAACAACAGGGCGCTGCCGAGGAACTTCGGTGGGCAGACTGCACAGATACTAATGAAGTCGAAATACAGGCATGGCCCAAAATGAAAATATTACCGAAAGGGGCCGTTGACTGAATACCAATCAATTTGCAACCTCCACTGCTTTATGATATAATTACCGACTGTGACCTGCTCACGGCATGTTACAAAATAGATATATCCTACTACTAAAGAGCGAGCGACTCCATGCCCAAGATGAAGACCCATAAAGGTGCAGCACGGCGATTCAAGATCACCGGCACCGGACAGATCATGCGTACGAAGCACATGAAAAGCCATTTCCGCCGCAGGAAATCGAAGCGCGTAAAGCAGCTATTCGATAGGATGCTTCCTCTGGACAGCACCCAGGTAAGTCACGTAACGAGGCTGTTGCCGTACGGCCTGAAATAAACCTGCGCGTACTTAAACGCGTTTCTCAATGAGGGGAATACAATGCCACGTGTAAAAAGAGGAATGACGCGCCACCGCAGGCACGCTAAGTTGCTGAAAGCGGCGTCAGGTTTCAGGGGGACGCGTAGCCGTCTATTCAGGTTCGCTAACCAGATAGTTATGCACTCCCGGGCCTACGAGTACCGAGACCGTCGCACTCGGAAACGAGACATGCGCCGCCTGTGGATCGTCCGTATCAATGCTGCTGCGCGGCTGGGTGGACTTAGCTACAGCCGCTTTATTTCCGGCCTCGCAGCTGCTGGTGTAACCCTCGACCGTAAGGTGCTGGCCGATCTGGCTGTGCGCGATGGCGCCGCCTTCGCCCAACTTGTCACGCTCGCGGGAGGCAAGCCGGTGGCTCCTGAGCTAGTGCAGCGCGTTGCCAGCATGGCTGTGACCGCAGCCGAAGAGATGGCGGCAGTCCCTGCTCTCCCGGCAGCAGGCGAGACGACGACTCAAACCGCGAATGCCTAGAGGCTCCTAAAGCCCCATTTTAGAGGATAAGGAATAGGAAAAGAACAAACAATCGAAACCCAGTGGGTTTCGATTGTTTGTTCTACCAGACTTTGCTTCTCTTAACCCCAGCCCACCGTGATAGAAAGCACATCCAATCCACTTGTAAAGACTCTCCGCGATCTTGCTACCACCAAAGGCAGACGAGAGACTGGGCAATTTATAGTGGAAGGCGTTCGTGGCATGGAGGATGCGCTTCGCGCCGGCGTGTCGCCCACGATTTGCCTCTTCAATCGAGCACTCCTTAAACGCACCCCACGCGGCATTGAGCTTTGGCGCTCCATTTCCGGCATGGCTGCCATCGTAATCACAGGCAGCGGAAGTCAGGGTAAGACGCAAGAGGCATCTGAGAGGGCCCTGGAGGCCGCAGCGGGGACTCTACACCCGCAGGGGATAGTCGCAGCCTTTGCTATACCGCGCTGGCCTGTGCCTGCTCCGGTTGCGAAGGGTGTTGCCCTTGCGCTCATCTGCGACAATGTGCAGGATCCCGGCAACCTGGGAACGATCCTGCGTACCGCAGAGGCAGCAGGGGTCAACGCAGTTTGGCTCAGCCCCGACTGCGTTGATCCGTTTAACCCGAAGGTAGTCCGCGCAGGCATGGGCGCGCACTTTCGATTGCCGATATATAGTGATAACGACTGGCAACAGATAGGAACTGCTCTGATGGCACTCGGCGTGACAGATGGGCACATATATGCTACGGAGGCTGAGGCCAAGACGCTTTACTATTCCTGTGACTGGCGCTCGCCCACAGCGCTCATCGTCTCAAACGAAGCCCACGGCCTGAGCAGGGCTGCACGGGAGTTTCTTCAAGAGAACGGCGGTGGCACCGTGTCCATACCAATGTCGGGTCGAACCGAGTCGCTCAACGCGGCCGTTGCAGCGGCGGTAATACTTTTCGAGGCAGCGCGACAGAGGAGACTGGAAGGTTAGTGCTGAAGAAATCCGCTAATTCAGATGGCAAGCCGGCAACTACTCCGGTAAGTCCGCCGGTAGGTCCGACGGTAGTATGGGTGCTGGCGGCTGGGCCTATGCCGAATGCGCTGCAGGCTGCGGCGATGCTTCCAAAAGCCGACGCGGTGATTGCAGCGGATGGTGGCCTCAACCTGGCGTCGGCGCTAGGCATCAGACCCGATCTCATCGTTGGTGACCTGGACAGCGCGGACCCAGTGCTGTTGCAGCGTTTTATCGACCAGGGAGTGGAGACCCGGCGCTATTCACACAACACGAAGCTGGAGACCGATACAGAACTAGCGCTCCTGGCGGCTCTGAAGCTGCAAGCGGAGTTGCAGTCAGGCACAGCTAGAATCTATATCCTGGGGGCGCTCGGCGGTAGGCTCGATCATGGCCTGGCTAACTTGCTGCTTCTCACAGACCCTGAAGTCGCGCAGCACGATGTTCGCATAGTTGACGGCTACCAGGAAGCGTACCTTGCTCAGCCCGGCGTTGCCAACTTAATAGCAGGTAAGCCGGGTGACACTGTTAGCTTGCTTCCGCTATCCGCAGAGGTCACAGAGGTGTACACGGTGGGCCTTGAGTACCCTTTGAGCGGCGACACGCTCTACATGGGCCGTGGGCGCGGGGTCAGCAACGTTCTGGTTACACAAAGCGCTAGCGTGCGCTTCGCGACGGGCCTTCTCCTAGTGGTTGTCATCCACGTCTCGCAGAACCCCTCTGAGCAATAGATGGTAGGACGTTGGGGAGGTAATTCTCACCTTACGCAGTTACGCACTATTCGAAGCGCCATACACAGGGTGATCAAGCATGAAGTCAGGCCGAAATACGTAAGGTGAGTAATTACGATGTTCCAGTCGGGAGAGGGCATTTCTCGCATAGTCCAGAAAGGCGGGAGGTGTCTAGTGATAGCCTTTTATCTCATTGCTCTAGCTTTTGGGATCTTGTGCGCAGTGTACCACTTATTCTTCATCGTGCTTTCAATTTCATGGACGGGCCAAGTCTGGCCTTATCTGCTCAGCTATGGAATGCTGCTTCTTGTAGCTAACCTGATTTACCCTGTCTGGATTGTAATAATACTTACGTCAAAAGCTTGGAAATCGCGCATCTACAGACCCGAGGTGTGGTTGGTTGTGCTGCTCATGATACCACTCCTAATATACCTCAACTACTTGTTAGTACAAGTGCTCGCACCGTACGACTATAATCTCTGATTGTCGCTGCCAGAGAATAAGCGTGTCCACGCGAGCTGGCTACCGGGACTTTGCGGACACGCCCTAGTATCCTACCAGGAAAGCATCAGTCCCTTGCTGCCTTATGCCCTGCGCCCGAATTCGCGCTCTAGCTGCATCTGCGACAGGTGAAGCATAGTAGGCCTTCCGTGTGCGCACGAGCGGGGATAGCGGCAGTGCTCGAGTTGGACGAGCATCGCACGCATCTCTTCAAGCGCCAGCGTTTGACCGGCACGAATGGCACTGTGACATGCGAGTGTAATAGCCATCTCCTCACGCCATCGCTCGGGCCTGGCGCCCGTCATCACGGTGTCGAGAACCTCAAGCAGATCGCTTCCGAGGTCCCGCCTGGAAGCTGCATATATGGCAGGTACAGCTCTAATAAGCAGAGCACTCTCTCCAAAGGGCTCGATGCTGAAGCCAAGCTCGTTCATGGCAGGTAAGATTGCCTCCACCTGCGCCATGGCTGCGGAGGGTAATTCGAGGGCAAGAGGCTGTAGCAATAATTGGACAGCCACATTACCTTCTTCGAGAGCAAGCCCAAGCTGCTCATAAAGTATGCGCTCGTGGGCCGCGTGCTGGTCCACCAGCAGCAAGCCGTCAGGCGCTTCCGCGATTATGTAGGTGCCGGCCACCTGACCGATAACCCTGAGCGGAGGTAGGGTTCTCGCCGGGGCAGGAGGCAAATCCGCAACAGGTGTTTCGCCCGCCCTGCCAGGTCGATCCACCCACATGTCGTGCTGCACCGCTTCTGAGGGCATAACCGCAAAATTGCTCAACTCTGCGCCCAGGCCCTCAGCCTGGTCGCTGCCTGCCAGGCTCCACCCTTCCGCCCCGCGTGAGCCGTAGATCGCGCTTGGTACGTGCGCAGCGAGTGCTGACCTCACTGCTCGCTGTACTGCACTGAAGACTACCCGCTCGTCCCTGAACTTCACCTCTAATTTGGCCGGATGGATGTTCACATCGAGCAGCGCCGGGCTAATCTGCACATTTATCACCGACACAGGGTGCCTACCTACCATGAGGAGCGAGTGGTATGCCTCCTCCACAGCGTAGAGGAGCATCCTGCTCTGGATGGCGCGCCTGTTGACGAAGAAGTGCATTGCCTGGCGGTTGGAGCGAGAGTGAGCCGGCGGGGACACGTAACCATGCACCCTGGGAGTATCGGGCAGCAGCGTTTGTAACTCCTCAAGCTCTCCGTCAGGATCGAGCCCCACAGGTAGCAGAGCACGGGCCACGTCAGGGCCGTACACTGATCTGGCCGCCTCACGCAGGTCACTGTCGCCGGGGGAGTTGAAGGTTAGCCGCCCCTCGCTTGTCAGGGTGAAACGCACACCCGGGTGCGCTAGCGCATAGGCTTGCACCAGCGCACCTATGTGAGCCGCTTCCGCCTGCCCACTCTTCAGAAATTTGAGTCTTGCCGGCAGATTATAGAAGAGGTCGCGCACCGTGACGACCGTGCCGCAGGGGGTGCCGCGTACCCCTTCCGAGACCAACCGCCCACCCTCTACCACCAATTCGTACCCGCCCGCAGCGTCACCTGGCCTACTCAACAGGCTTACGCGCCCAACGGCGGCAATAGAAAAGAGCGCCTCACCTCGGAAACCCAGCGTCTCCACAGACCAGAGGTCCTCCGCAGTGCGGATTTTGCTGGTGGCGTGGCGCAGGAAGGCGCTCGGCATCTCCTCACGGGGTACTCCATGACCGTCATCGATAACGCGGATAAGGTCGCGCCCACCCGCCTTAATCTCGATGCGAATGTTACGCGCTCCGGAGTCGATTGAGTTGTCTATCAACTCGCGGACAACTGAGGCGGGACGCTCCACCACCTCACCCGCAGCGATTTTCGAGGCTACGTCTTCGGGCAACACGCCGATTGGCCTTATCTGGCGGGGGCCGATTCGAGGTTGGCTGTTCAGCTTTGGGTTCTCTCCAGGGACAGCCCCCGTTTGTATTTCGTCCTCAAACATGCGCCTTACCTACGAGACGAAGAGTGAGCAGAGCTGGAAGGCGACTACGTCCACCAGCCCCATGTCGGTCAGCTTCAGTTCAGGGATCACGGGCAGCGCCAGGAAGGCCATAGCCATGTAGGGATTAGAGAGCGTGCAGCCTAGTGATCTCGCCGCCCGCAGCAGATCCTCCATACCGGCGCGTACCTCTTCAAGAGGTCGGTCGGACATCAGGCCGGCGACTGGTAGCGCAAGCTGTGCGTGTACCTGTCCGTCGCACGCTGCGGCCAAGCCGCCACCCATCGCTACCACGGCGTTGGCAGCCACGGCCATATCCTCGTCCGAGGCGCCTACCACAACCAGGTTATGCGAGTCATGAGCCACACTAGACGCCAGCGCGCCGCCTTGCAGGTGGAAGCCATTGACGAGGCCCAGGCCGGTATGTCCACCACGCCCATGACGCTCTATTACAGCTATCTTCAGAATATCTTTGGACGTATCGGCCTGCACATAGCCTTCAGCGACTAGGGGCGACATGACCAGCGACCGAGTAACGATCTGTTCAGACAAGAGCCGGATCACGCGTGCCTGCTTCCCCTCACTCTTTATCCGAAAATGGTCGAACCTGAGAGATGGCACCGCCATCGTGTTCCGAGGCAGCTCTACACGGTGTACACAAGGCTCCAGCATACGCCCTCCTTCGGCCACCAACTTACCGGCAGCAAATGTGCGAGTTACATGCATGCTGCTCAGGTCGGAGATGGTCAGCAAATCTGCACGGTAGCCAGGCGCAATGGCCCCCAGGTCGTTCAGGCCGTAGTGCCTGGCTGTATTTATGGTACCCATCTGCAAGGCGAGTACAGGGTCGAGCCCGCGTGATACCGCACGCCTGATGTTATGGTCAATGTGCCCCTCGCGGCGCAGGTCCTCCGGCTGCTTATCGTCAGTGGCCCATGAGCAGAAGCGAGAGGTGCGCGCGTTCACGAGCGGCAGCAGCGCATCCAGGTTGCGTGCGGTCGAGCCTTCTCGGATGAGTAGCTGGCAACCGGCGCGTAACTTTTCTAGCGCTTCTTCTTCTGTTACGCTCTCGTGATCGGAGGAGACGCCGGCAGCAACATAAGCCTGCAAAGTGAGCCCGCGCACGAGAGGCGCGTGCCCGTCTATGCGCATGCCGGCGCGGTGACCCAGCATAAGCTTCTCGACCATGTCGGCACTGCCACCGGCAACACCGGGGTAATTCATCATCTCGGCTATGCCCAACACCCGTTGGTGGTCCAGGAGAGTTGAGAGGTCATCCGCGCTCAGCCGAGCACCTGCAGTCTCCATATCGGTGGCCGGCACGCACGGCGAGAGCATTACAAAGACGCGTAAAGGAAGACCTTCGCTCGCCTGGAGCATGAAGTTAATGCCTTCAAGACCATGCACGTTAGCGATCTCGTGCGGGTCGGTCACCACCGAGGTGGTGCCGTGGGGCAAGACCGCGTTTGCGAACTCAGCAGGTAATAACATGCTGCTCTCGATGTGCATGTGCGCGTCGATTAGTCCAGGGGTTATATATTCCCCGTCGAGATTCAGCACATCCGCCCCGCGATAGGTCCCGGTTGTGGGAGAGACGCCTGCGATACGGCCCGCGTAGATGGCCACTTCGGCAGGGTAAATCTCGCCGGAGAAGACGTTTACAAGCCGCCCACCACGTAGCACGAGGTCGGCCTGAACCTCGCCGCGCGCCACAGCCAGCAGAGCGCCTAATTCGGCCGGATCATCTATGAAGCTATGCTTGCCGCTGCCCATGATTACCCTTCAAGTGAGTTGATACTTAAGTGAGGTGAATGCGCCCTTTCAACTCTCAACCCTTGATCCACTGTTTTTAGCTGAGTACGAGTCTGGAACGCAGATCATCTTCACTTTTGCGGGATCCTACTACAGCGAGGCGCAGATGCTCTTCCCGAAAGAGACGGGCGGCAAGCTCCCCTACGTGATGCGCCTCAACCGCCTCAATACAATCGAGCACTTCATCTACTTCCTGCACGCGGCCCAGCGTTAGCTCCTGCCAGCCGTTCCAATGGGCAACGTAGCCGCTACGCTCGAGGCTCAGGAGGGTATGTCCTTTGATATATTCCTTCACCTTACGTAACTCGACCTCGGGCACGCTTTCGCCGCGTATCCTGCCCATTTCGCCCATAATGGCTTGCAAAGCCTGCTCAATCTGCGTGTTGTCCACAGCAGCGTGAACACCGAACGCGCCGGCGTCGGAGTAGCTTCGTACAAAGCTGGAAACGGCATAAGCAAGACCCCTGTTCTCGCGCACTTCAACAAAGAGACGTGAAGACATACCACCACCAAGCAGCGCGTCGAGCACATCCTGGGTGTACCTCTCAGGATGGGTATACGAAAGAGCGGGAACACCTACAATAAGGTTCACCTGCTCGGTGCGTTTTTTCTGCACCTTGACCTCGGGCCCGCGCGCCTCGACTACCGGCGGCACCAACGTGCGCTCTCGGTTCTCATCCGCGTCCGCAGGCTCAGCATCCCCCCAGAGGCGCTCAACTTCCTGGACAACGTCGCCATGCCGGATGTTACCCGCTACGCTAATAACTATCCTGTCGGGTCTGTAGTTGGTTTCCAGGTGCGCTCTCAAGTGACGCTCTTTGCTGTGGCGCACGCTTTTCTTCGTGCCGGCAACATCACGCCCCAGGGCATGCTCCGGCCAGAGCGTCTCATCAAAGAGGAGATCTACCATCTCGCCGGGCGAGTCCTGCGTCGAGCTAATCTCCTCAATTATGACCGCTCGCTCCTTCTCAACATCACTCGCCAGAAGGCGCGGGTTGCGCAGCATGTCGGTGATTACTTCAAGGCCGGTCGCCAGATAGTTACTGGGTACAAGCGCACGATAGTTGGTCTGTTCGTGGTCCGTTGCAGCGTCGAGCGAACCGCCCACTCCCTCTATCGCCTCGGATATCTGCACGGGATTGGGGCGCTTCTCTGTACCCTTGAACACCATGTGTTCGAGGAAGTGGCTGATACCTGCGATTCCAGGCTCCTCATGCCGCGCACCCACACTCACGTAAAACTGCACAGCAGCCGACCGCGTATGCGGCATCGCCTCGGTGACCACCCTCAATCCGTTATTTAGTATGCTCTTCTCGCGCAATCTATTCCTCTATTCCTCTAGTAAACAGTTGTTGGCTCACGGGCCATTCGGGTCTCTTCCAGGTAGTCGATTAGCATACCCAGGGCCGCGCCCACCGATGCCAACCTGTTCGCCTCGCGATCACCTGCCCACAGAAACTGCATGACTCTATCCTCACCGGACGCACTCAGGCCTATGTAGGTTGTGCCCACAGGTTTGGCTTCTGTACCGCCTGTGGGGCCCGCTACACCTGTGACAGAGATTGCCACATCGGCAGCCGTCAGTATACGAA
The DNA here is from genome assembly GCA_030945985.1 of Chloroflexota bacterium. Lineage (GTDB taxonomy): Bacteria > Chloroflexota > Chloroflexia > QHBQ01 > JADMIH01 > JADMIH01. Next base: position 9,465 of record JALYYZ010000417.1, on the reverse strand, counting down.
CTCCTCGGGCCATCTCGAGCGCGCACTCGGCGCTCACAGCCCCGTGCCTCCGTATGATGCCCTCGTCGACGCCAAGCAATTTCACCTTCAGGGCGTCTGAGTACGAAAGCACTCCCCCCAGGAAGTAAGCCGACGACCCTGACAGATCGGTAAGCGCCGCGCCAAGCAGCCCGCCCGTGCAAGACTCGGCCACAGCCACTGTGAGCCCGGCCTCAACTAGAAAAGAGGCGACGCGTCCTATCAAATCGGCTTGTTGTGTCATGCACCTCTGTCTCTACGGAAGGCTAAAATGTAATGCCGCTCGGTAGCGCTGTCTGGTAACGACATTAGCTGTCAGAAGGCCACGGTGAAGTATAACACAGGCATGGGTAGGCCCAAAACAGGCACAGATACTACCTGCCGGGCAGTAGTAGTTGTCACGCCATCTTGACGTCAGTGTAACGTCTCGAAAAGAGCCGCTCTATCTTGGGACCAAATAAATCAAGACCCTATAGGTCCTGATTTATTTGTCCTCGGTTTCCTGATGAGTATTATTAATACGCGTCACACAACGTCATGGTGGGTGGGATCGATCACTGTGAGCAGGTCAGAGGAGAGGACCACGGAACTCAGATCACCCGTTGTGAAGACTTTGGTGCGATTGCGACCCTCTCGCTTAGCGGTGTACAAAGCCTGGTCTGCGGCATGTATGAGAGCGCCGGTGCTATGATCCAGAGCAGAGATATCAGCGACCCCGAGGCTTACCGTCGCCGGAATGGAAATAGTGTCTCCCTCCTGTGAGCGAGAAGTGAAAGGGTTGAGCTCAACAGCATGGCGCAAAGTCTCTGCGACATTGAAGGCGTGACTGTACTCCGTCTCGGGCAATATAACCGTAAACTCTTCGCCACCATACCGCGCCACTCGGTCTGTCGAGCGGAGCGTCGCCTTGAGCAAGTCTGCGAGCCATCGTAGCACCTCGTCCCCAACCTGATGGCCGTAGGTGTCATTTACTCGTTTAAAGTGGTCAATGTCGATCATTACCAGGGAGAGTGGCCTCTCGTACCTGCGTGCCCGCTCTATCTCGTCGCTCAGCATCTTGTTCATAGCACGGCGATTATAGAGGCCGGTCACTTCGTCGAGGATAGCCGACTCGCGAAGCACCTCCTCCGACCGTCTCCGCTCCGTTATATCCTTGTAAATATTCACGGCGAACTGCACTCTATCTTGCTTGTCGAAGACGGGGGTCGAGTGGACAATCGACCACAGTTCTTCCCCCGTGGCGCGCTGCCGGAAACAGATTACCCGCTCTGGGCTGCGCACCCCACGTAAGGCCAGGCGCCCCGGTAGTTGCGCCTGTGGAAAAGGCTCGCGCGACTCGTCGAGCAGGTCGAACTTCTCTGTAAAGGCGCTACCGGGCGCAAGCACCATCTCCTCTATTGAAGAGAAGCCAAAGGCACGTACAGCGGCATCGTTCGCGAAGCTGATCGCGCCGGTGGTGTCCTGGACAGTTATGCCATCAGCTACTCCCCTTAGAATGATGTTCAATTGGTCTCGTGAGCGCTTCAACTCGTTTGCCACGCGTTTGCGCTCATGTATTTCGACCTTCAGTTCGCGGTTGGCAATCTGGAGCTGAGAAGTTCTTTCAACGACCCGGCGCTCAAGGGTCTCGTTCAGCTTACGTATCTGGCTCTCAGCCTGCTTCAGAGCCGTTATATCGTGCAGGATAAGGACAAAAGCTCGCAGCCGACCATTAGACCCTTCCATGCTTGAAAGCGACACCGACAGATCCAGCACAGCGCCGGTTGCGGAAGTGTACTTCAACTCCAGAGAGGAGGGAACCGCACCGGACTTTAGCCACTGCTCAGGGCCGGTGAAAGGCAATCCATCCAACAATGCCGCTACCGGCCGGCCTATCAACATTTCGCGCTCGCCTCCCAGGAGAGTACATGCGGCTCCGTTCACCACCTGTACCACGCCGTCGCAGTCGAGCACCAGAGCTCCGTCGGCCATAGTCTCCAATATTTGGCGTGCGGCAACGGGCGGCGTTATGTCAACAAGTCTGTACTGCCATATGGCACGAGCCGCTATACAAATAAAGGCCGCAACGGCAATATAGCCCAGAGGATAGAGCCCTGCACCAAAAGCGTCCACAAAGTCGATGCACCCCAGGTAGGCCACCCCAGAAGCCAGCATGAGCCACTTGATTCGCTGCCTGGCAACGCCGATCGGAACTCTCTGCAGCTCTACCCAGTAGTGGACCATGCTTCCGATGAGCAGAGTGACGAAGAAGATGGTGAATAGAGCGCCTAGCCACCCATATCGTGTGTAATAGCCCCATTCGTAATGGTAGAAACTAGTTACCAAAAGATTTGACGACAATCCCAGCACGCTAAAAGGCACTGCAAGGAGCCATCCAGCCAGCACTGAGCGCTGATAACGCCTGAATAGACCCAGGGCAGCCACAGTGAAGCTGTAGGCTGCGGGTGCAATAAACGGGATACCGAGGTAGGCTGCGTGCAGCCACCAAAGCGCCGGCTCCGACCGAGAGGACGCGTATGCACCTGAGAAGGCGGCCATCCATATAGCTACCGCCACGGTCAGTAAGAAGAAGAGCGCACTCACTTGCGAGACGCGCTCGCGAACGAGCACCAACAGTCCCAGGATCAGCACGGCACAGGCAGTCGTAAGCGTCACTGCGGAGAGTGGACCGAATATGTAGTTGTTCGGTTCCAATGGCAGGTGAATCATCTGGGTCCTATATTGCTAGATTCCCGGAGCCTGTCCTAAGCCTTCTTTGGCTGTTGCTCGCTTGACGGCCCTTCTGAACATTATAGAGCATCCTGCTTGCCTTTCGGATAGTGTAACGCGTTTTTTTGGTAGCCTTTTAGTACTATTTAGGTACTGCCTTCTAACTACTTCCCCGTAGTGAAAAGTACTTCGATATGCGCACGGAACAAAGCCGAAGCCGCCACAAAAGTGGCATTATGACTCTTCAAGCGAACCTTTTGAGGGAGAAGGCAATCTGGCAGATCGGTTGCAAGTCATACTGGCCCAGAGCCTATGTTTACAAGAGTGGCTCCTGAATACGACAACACGGCAGACGGGCTCGGAGAAGTGGAGCCGCCTTCTCTCAGAAGCATGTCTAAACACCATGTGCCATGTCCAAGCCCATCCTGATGTAGTTGATACAGTAAGAGTTAAGGCACTCGCGGCGAAAGGTCATAACAGAAGAAATGGGCAAAGGAGACGGAAGGCTGTGCCTTCCGTCTCCTTTGCCCATTTGATAAGATGAGCCAACGCACACATTCAGGTAAAAGCTCACCTGAAGAATGCTGTCCCTCAATGGGTAAGTGGTTTATTTCTCTTATGCGCTTTCCGACGTCCCGGCATGCTCCAGTGGTGACTCGCTGCGGCTCTCCATAGTGAGCATCGGGGAGAGTATCCTCTGGGCGGCCATCACATGGCTGCATGTGCCATATCCACTATAGAAGCTGCAAGAGCAGCGCCAGTGGTTATGTTCCAGATTCAGGTGGTACATATCGTGCTCTCCCTTGAACTCAGCCTGAAGCCCTGTAATATTAATTCTTTCAGGTTCGTGCTCGTACCGCTGTGCCTTTTCTATCTTGCCAATAAGACCTGAATTCATTTGTGGAACCTCCATTCTGGTGAAAGGGACGACTTGGGCCAGAGCAATCACACCTACCTTTTCTGTGCGATTACACCGCTCACAAAATACAAACACCGGCGTGAGACGCATCTCAGCCGGTGTATTACATAGGGGCAGGGCAAACGAATAAGATACGGTCTACCCTCTTTGTCAGAATTTTCATAGGCTAACCTCCTCCGTTTCCCACGTCCTACGAGAGTTGTTGGGCTTATTATAGTGCCGCTTCGCTGATGAGTCAACCCTTTTTGCACTATTTTTATCACCTGTTTCAGTGACCTTTGTACTACTCCCAACAATGTGCCGGGAGAAATGCGAGGTTTGCTCCCGAGGGCCGACAAGCCTGGTGGGCTGCCGCCTCTCAACAGGGTCACGCCACGCAGCTGGTGCATAGAGTGCCCAGGGCGTGTCTTATGCTATAATTGTCCCATCTAACAGGAATCCGGCAAGGGTCTATTACTCCATGAAGATACGCCTTGGTCAAAGGCACCTGATGTCACTAACTTTTGGCCTGGTAGCTATGCTGTTGGTCACAGTAGCGCCCCAAGCTACCTCCCGGCGTGCCTACGCTGAAGCCACTTCTGTTCCTATGCTCTTTGGCAGCGCACCTGACGCCCCTGATGGTCAGCTACAAGAAATCGTCGAAAGTACCATAGCTGACCTGGGTGGCACATGGGGAGTGGCTGTCAAGAAGTTGGATACAGGCCAATACGCTCAATTCAACGGCGACAAGCAGCAAGTTTCAGCATCCTTGTTCAAGACCTGGGTGTTGAATGAGCTTTTCCATCAAGTCCAGGCAGGTACTATCGCCCTCGATGATGCCACCTATGTGTCAGCTGACGATGCAGGTTACGATGCCTCACACGGCGATCTGCGCATGAACGTCGGCGACTCGGTGACTCTACGTCAGGCTGCCTATAGCATGGTTACTGTAAGTGACAATACTGCTGCTCATATACTTGTACGAACCCTGGGACCGGACAACATAAACAGTTACATGCAAAGTATAGGTCTCCGAGGTTCGTTGCTCGACTGGAGTGGTGTTGGGGACAATCTTACTACGCCAATAGATATGCTGCACGAATTTGAGATGATTGCTACCTCGCACATGGTTGATGCGGCATCTAGTCAGCAGATGGTGAGCATGTTGCTCGACCAGCAAATCAACAACCTCCTCCCCGGCGATCTGCCGGATGGCGTCAAGTTTGCACACAAGACCGGGGCTCTGGATTCGCTCTTACACGACGCGGGCATCGTTTACGGTCCCACAGGCCCCTTCGTTATTGTAGTGATGGCAAGTAATTTGGATAGTAACGCCACCGCCTGGGATAACATGCCTCTGCTGTCCAGACGCGTTTATGACTACTTCAACTCGCGCCCTACGAGCGCCAATCTTTACTTTGCGCAGACGAAGCAGACTGTCGGCCACGACTTTCTCAAGGTCTGGCAGGAGTTCGGCGGCAAAGACATTTTCGGCTATCCGCTGGGGCCCGAGGAGGTACGAAACGGCGTGCTTGTGCAGCCATTCGAGAGAGGCCGCTTCGAGTTGCACCGTGAGAACGCCACCGGCTCCGGCCCCACGGCTGATGTCAGCCTTGCAAATGTGGGGAGTGAGCGCGCTGCTCAACTGAACCTCACGTGGCCCCGCAGTGCTGACACGGGCTCGGCGGACAGCAAATATTTCGCTGACACGGGCCAGAGCCTCAGCGGTGGTTTCCTCAATTTCTGGCTCAACAATGGTGGAGAGCGTCTCTTTGGTAAGCCTATCTCGCCCGAAGAGGAGATGACAAATCCTACAGACGGCAAGACTTACACCAGCCAATACTTCGAGCGTGCGCGTATGGAGTACCACCCCGATATGCCCGCCGGCCACAGAGTAGTGCTCGGCGCCCTCGTAAGGGAGCTTACGGGCTCGCGCTGAGAGCTTACAGGCTCGCGCTAGTGTATCTTCATGAACCCCTTGAGGAAAGAGTGCTTCTTTCCACTAACAAACAAATCAAAACCCTTCGGGTTTTGATTTGTTTGTTCTTCTCCCAAAAGATAAAAGGTCCATGAAGCTGCACTAGCGCCTCTACTTGATAAACGAAGTTTAGCGGCCGTCGTATAGTCCGCTCTGTGTAAGGCACAGAGTAAGACCCTGTTGCAAGGACTTCAGCCATTCTACGCATGCGCGCCACAGGTACGCTTGCGCGAGTACAACCACGCCTGATGCACGCGGTCAGGCTATAATGCGGCACATGAGTTTGCACGAGCCATGCGTAGATCAGCAATAAGAGAACTGAGCGGGGGTGTTGTTCGTTATATTTAATGTGCCCATGCGTACAGGTAATTGCATGTCCGCATAGCTAACTCGGCAAGAAAGGTAACGCTAACCCCTATGAACAAGAGAAGCGCGTTGAACTATATAGCACCTCGTGTCACCAGCCTGCTGTTCCTGATGGCGGCAATGGGCACGATTGGCACTATCCCAGGTAATGCGTCCAGCCAGGGTGTGGCAAAACCAACTGCGACGCCTACGCTTTCGACACAGGTGACGCCGTCTCAAACCACAGCCGTGCGCCCCAAAGCGCCCGCCACGAGCAGCCTACAGTATGGCTTCGTTATGGCTCTGCTCAGCAACAATATTACGGTTAAGAACATGGGTTTCAACTGGGTGCAATATGGCGCTTATTGGAAGGACGCTGAGCCGAACCCCGGCCAGTATGATTGGGGCAACGTAGATAACGTCGTGAATAGCGCACGAAACGCTCATATAGGCGTGGTTATACGCGTGAGCAGGCCACCCACATGGGCACGTGACCCCAACTGCGCCGGCAATGATACCTGCCCTCCTGCTAACGCTGCTGATTTCGGTAACTTTGTCCAGGCGCTCGCTGCTCATGCTCGCTCCCTCACCCCCTATCCTCTTGCCTACGAGATATGGAATGAACCGAACACAGGCGAGGAGTGGGGCCAATTGTGCCCTGACCCTAATCGCTATACAGATCTCTTGCGAGCCGCATACCCGCATATAAAGAACGCCGATCCATCCGCCCTTGTCGTGGGAGGCGTAGTCAGCACTGTAGGTGAGACTCCCCTCTCGCCTATGTGCCACATGGACGACATGACATTCCTCAATGGGATGTATCAGGCCGGCGCAGCCCCATACTTCGACATCCTCAGCGACCATCCCTATGGTTACATCTCTGCGCCTGAAACGGACCCGAGTATTGGTACGCGCCTGGTGTTCCGGCGCGCCGAAGAGCATAGACAACTGATGGTGCAGTATGGAGACGCGGCGAAACAAATATGGGCCACGGAGATAGGCTGGGCGATAGACCCTGCTACAGAGGGCTCCTCATGTGGCAGACCTGACTGGTACTTTGTCTTCAGCCCACAGCAACAGGCCGACTACCTTGTGCGCGCATACAATTGGGCCAAATCGTACTGGCCCTGGATGGGCGCTATGTTCGTCTTTAACTTCGACTTCAACCAGGCTCCCTGGTATCAGCAGTGCGACGCTTTTCGTTTCTGGGCAGTGAGCAACCGCCCGGCCCGGGCCGCCCTCCAGAACTTTGTGCAGAACCCTCCAGCCACCTACACTCCTGTGCCGTCTTCTCCTACGCCTACCCGAACCACCACACCCTTGCCCGATCTACCTCCTGGCATCTCCGCTGTGCGCTACAGTGCCACAACTTTCACTCGCACGGGCGGCACTCTCACTGTCGATGTGGACGCTACGGATAACGATAGCACTCCTATAGATACCGTAAATGCCAATGTGCTCTATCCAGACGGTAGCACACAGCTATATAGTTTTTCCCTGGTAGGGGGCGACAACCGTGCCGGTACATGGCGCGCAGCGGTCAACATAGGCGCCAACAGCACAAACGGCGACCAGACCTACACCGTCAGCCCCTTTGCCGTGGAGAGTTACCCCTATCGCCGCACCGCTAGCGCCGCCTCTCAGGCCATTACCGTCACCAATACTCGCTTCTGGGACGTGTCCGCCGGCTTCTGGGCGTACCAGTACATAGAGTACTTGGCCAACGCCGGGGTGATTAGCGGCTACGGCGACGACTCATTCCGACCTGGCAACCCTGCGTCGCGGGCACAACTGACCAAAATTGTGGTGCTCGGATACGCGTTCCCGATCATAACACCCGGCGAAGCTCACTTCGAGGACGTACCAGAGGGGAGCACCTTCTACGGCTTTGTAGAAACAGCGGCTGACCGCGGCCTCGTCGGGGGCTATGCCTGTGGTAGGTCGGGTGAACCGTGTGATGCACAGAACAGGGCATATTTCAGGCCCGGCAGCAGCGTCAGCCGAGGCCAGATATCGAAGATTGTAGTTGTAGCATCTAGTTGGACCCTGCTTGCGCCGCAGAGCGCCACCTTCAGTGATGTCCCACACGGTTCGACCTTCTACCCTTACGTCGAGACCGCATATGCGCACAACATACTCGGAGGGTACGCGTGCGGTGGCCCCGCAGAGCCTTGCGGACCGCAAAACCAGCCATATTTCCGCCCTGGCGCGACCACCACGAGAGCACAAATTTGTAAGCTGGTCTACCTGGCAGTAACATCAGGCACAGGGATCGCTACGGCCACGCCCTCTGCGACTGCTACCTCAGTAGGTCAGGCCTCAATGGTTACGATGACGATACGAACAGCTACAAGCACGATTGCTCCAGCTTCACAGACACCTACCAGGACGGTCACACCCTAGTGCAGCTTCCAGCTACCTCTTGGGAAAGAGGATTTCCTTTCAAGAACAAAGAAATATGACCCTGCGGGTCATATTTCTTTGTTCTTCTTTCACAAGCTAAGAGGTCTCTGGAAGCTGCACTAGTTCAGGATCAGGTTGCTTCTCGGGAACGAAAAGGAGCCACTTCAACTTCTTGGAAGGAACAAACCATACAGATAGCGAGGCTTTCTATGGTTTGTTCCTTTGGTGCGACATAACTACACAACAGGGCCGTCTTTGCCTTGTCCGGGCAGCGCGACTTATGGTATATTGCCTTGCCCTGCGCCGCCTGAGATGTGTGCCTACGGCTGCATAGGTTCTGCATTGCACACATGTACGCCATATTCTTAGTTGGAGCAAATTTCTTCATGGATCAGCCCCGTGCTGCGGATGCCCCTCAGCCACAATCACAGGGTCCTTTGCCGGGCACCCTTCCGTCCACTCTGATTGTCGGACAGTCGGGAGGACCGACTGCCGCTATCAACTCGTCGCTCGTAGGAGTGCTCCGCGAAGCCCGCGCCCAGGGCATACGACGTGTCTACGGCATGCGGCACGGAATACGTGGCCTCCTTTCGGGTGACTTACTCGACCTCAGTAATCTGCCTGTAGAAGTGCTGCCTGCAATGCAGCATACCCCCTCCGCTGCACTTGGCGCATGCCGCTACCACCTCACCGACGCCGATATACCCCTTGCCCTATCTACTTTGCAGGAGCATGGCGTTCAGCATATGGTCTACATTGGGGGCAACGACTCGGCAGACACGTCGCACCGCCTGGCGCTGGCCGCAGCGGAGCAAAACACCGGTCTGCGGGTTATCGCGGTGCCCAAGACGATCGACAATGATCTGCCGGTCACGGACCACTGTCCGGGCTACGGATCGGCCGCTCGCTACATAGCCATTGCTACCCTTGAGACCACTCTCGACACGCGCGCGATGCCCGATATATACCCGGTGAAGATATTGGAGACGATGGGGCGTCATGCAGGCTGGTTGGCGGCGGCATCGGCGCTTGCGCGCTCCACCGGCTGGGAAACCCCACACATCATCCTGATCCCCGAGTATCCACGTGACATAGAGGAAATTCTGGAGGACGT
>JALYYZ010000416.1 GCA_030945985.1 Chloroflexota bacterium | reverse complement strand
TGCTTGTGCCTCGGCGCTGGCCTGAGAGGGCCGGACAGATGGTGGAAGCCGAGAAGCCATGCCTCACGAACTACCGCCTGGTCAAGGCACGTGCCTTTTTCACAGGTTTCTACTATATCTACTTCTATCCGAGCCTGCTATTTCAATTGCTACGCTACCGGCCCCAGGTCATCTACTGTTATGAAGAGGCACATACATTTATAGCCGCCCTTGTGCTGGGTCTGAGGCGCCTCTTTTTGCCCCGTAGCCGTGTGCTCCTCTATGCCGCCCAGAACATAAAGAAGAGATACCCTCTGCCCTTCAGGCTTTGTGAGGCATATTGCTTCAAGCGGGCCGACGCTATCCTGGCCTGCGGGGAGAGTGTTGCCGGCACGCTACGCTCCAAAGGCTACCGAGGTAGGCTCAAGGTTGTGCCGTTACCTACGGATGTGGCGGCTTTCTCGCCCGACCCGCAATCCCGCGCTGCCGGGCGCTTGCAACTTGGGATTGAGGAGGGATCGCTGGCCGTGGGCTACGCCGGTAAATTGGTTGAGGAGAAAGGGCTGCGAACCCTATGGAAAGCCTTTGCCGAAGTAGCCGCCGAATGGCCTGATGTTCACCTGGTACTGGCGGGCGGCGGCCCCCTGCGTGACGAGATGCTATCCTGTGCCCGTGCCGCCGGCCTGGAGGGGCGTTTACACATGCCTGGCGTGGTTCACAACGCCGGCTTGCCGCAGGTGCTGAACGCCCTCGACATTTTCGTGTTGCCTTCCGAGACGCGCGCCAACTGGCGCGAGCAGTTCGGGAGGGTAGCTGTAGAGGCGATGTCGTGCGGCGTGCCCACTGTGGGCTCCGACTCAGGAGAGATACCTGGTGTGTTGGGGGATGCCGGCCTGACCTTCCCCGAAGGTGATGCCATGTCGCTCGCTGCCATTTTGCGCCGTCTCCTGGACAGCCCCCAGGAGCGTAGCCGCCTCTCAGTGCTGGGACGTGAGCGGGTGCTGAGGCTCTACTCCACCGAGAAGGTGGCCGCTCAGCACTATGCTTCCTACCGAGAGTTCTATGCCCGGCGCTGAGGGACCGGGGCATACCGTTCCAGCTAGCCACGATCCACCCTCTATATCCAGCGCCATATCTGCTGCTTCCTTACCGAGCGTCGGCGGTTCCGAGCCTTCGTCCCTCGACGCGGTGCTGGCTCTTGTGCTGGTTGGCGCGCTTGTGGCGTCAATTATCCTGCTCTCCAATAACTCTGATGTAGCAGGGCGCTTCGCCTTACGCCATGCTCAGTCGTTGCTGGCGATGGGGCATTACACCGATGCTGAGCACCTGTTGGAGAGTACGCTTCCACGGTACAGCACGCCTGAAGTCCGGCTACTGCTCTCCTACGCCTACCTTGCCCGCCGTGACGCTGTACGCGCCGAGCGTCAGAGCACCCTCGCCTTGCAGGGGGCGACACCTGACCTCCTGCCGGCGCTGTTCAACCAGCTTGGTCGGGTGCTCGCCTCTGAGGGGCATACTGCTGAAGCTGAAGCCGCCTGGAGACACTCGGTGGATGCTGCGCTTCGTTATAGCGACAGTCGCCCCGTGGCCCTCCAATCGCGCTCGTCCCTATGGCAACTCTCTATGCTTGCCTGGCGACAGGGTGATTGGAGCAAGGCCCGCCAGCTCCTGGAGAAGCTTACAGATGGTAACGACGTCTATGCAAGCTCTTCCCAAATAAAGCTTGCCCAGCTACTTGCGCCTACGGAACCTTCTACTTCTCTCAAGTGGCTTGATATTGCGGAAGGCCGGCTGAAGCAAGCTGCAGTGCCGGCTACAGTAGGCGGAGGGAACGTCATGGAAAGGGGTGCGATACCGGATATGCGCCTGCCTGATCTGGGTGAGGGCTTGCCGTTGGATAGCATCTCTGCACTGGTGTTGGCGCTACGTTCATCCTTTGCGGGCGCGACCCAACTGCCTCTAAACGCGAACGCTAATGGGGAGGCAGACGTTTACTGGGGCAACTTCTACTTGCAAACGGGTGAGCCTCAGCTTGCCGTGCTCTACTTGCGGCGCGGCGTGGCGCAGAACCCCACACATGCTGCCTATGCCCAGGCACAGATCGCTGCTGCCCTGCTCGGCACCGGCGACAGCAAAGGGGCACTCCTCGCCGCGAATGCCGCAGTACGGGCCGATGCGCGCAATCCCTTGGTCCACCACATACTCGTCAGGCTCTACATAGCGCAACAGCAATGGCCGCAGGCTCAGAGCGAGCTTGATGCGCTGAGCAATCTTGAACCGGGTAGTGTAGAAGTGCAGCTTGAGAGGGCGCAGTACTACACAGCCAGGGGCATGTACGATGATGCCGAGAGGGCCTACCGTGATGCCGTGGATGCCCAGCGCGCGCAGGTCAGTAGCACCGATGCGGTTGATGCTGCTCTCGCTCAGTCGCGCTTCTATACAGATGTGCGTGGGATGGGCTGTGAGAGGGGTCTCCCCGCCGCTCGCGAATCGCTGCTTGCCCATCCTGACGACCCAGCTTCCCTGGACGCCGTAGGCTGGTCAACTTTGCTCTGTCGGCGAGCAAGCGAAGCTATACCCGACCTGCAAAAGGCTTTGCACCTTGCTCCCGATGTGCCGCGCTACATGTACCACCTCGGAAGGGCCCTGGCGGAGGCTGGGCAATATGCGGATGCTATGTCAGCTTATAACCGGGTGTCGGACCTGGACCCTACCGGCCCATGGGAGCACGTAGCTCTACAGGCTCGCGCGGAGTTGCCCTGATGTGAACCACTACGGCTTTGAAAATAGCCGTTGCGGGGCATGGATTGGGCCTGCTGAACCCCTGTCCTCATTGATAGGCGGGTGCCCATCGAGGCATGAAAAACTGCTTTGGAAATAGCCGTTAGTAGGCACAAAGTATCGCATCAGGAAGCGTGCTTTCATTCACCAGAAGCAAGCAACTCAAAACCCGCAGGGTTTTGAGTTGCTTGACTTTCAAACGACAAAAGCTTGCTGGAAGCTGCATTAGGGGCCAGGACTACTCTTGTTTGCCGACTTTTGCCGCTCTGTTTAGCGGCCAAGTGCTCGCGCCCGCGTGGCTGCATCGAGGAAATATGCCAGTCCCTTCTGCTCTCGATCGCCCATGTTATATCTTTGCAGCGCAAATAGGGCCTTGATGTCATCACGTTTCACCCCTAGACGCCCCGCAGCTTCTTCCAGCAGCGATGCCGCTTGCTCTTGTGCTGTGCGCTGCGAGAGGCGCAGTGTAGCCTGGATAGCGTCGGACGCGCCGGGCTTGCGCGCTTCGAGGTCTCTGCTTACGGCCAGCATCTCCCACACGGCCGGCAGACCGGAGTATATCCACCACGCCTTGCCCATGTCCTCGGCCACCCACGCCTCGGGCAGCTTTTGGGCGTCTCTCGCAGCGTCGTCTCCTAGCGCTAGTCTGGACCCGTTGCTGCTATAGTCTGGATCACCTGGGCTGAGGAATCTTAAGTCAATACTGTAGTAAGGCTTCAGCAGCGTCTTGAGTATATGTTCCGCAGTAGAGCCCTGCGCATAGTCGGAGATGGCAACAACCTCCCCGTCCATGCCGTCCAGCCTCTCTCGCGCCAGCAGCAGACCTGTGCCTGCGGCGCCCTCAGTTGCCAGGCACCATGAGCCAAGCGGTTGGAGGTTAGCGCCGCGCTGCATAAGCACGGCAGGCGGCACAAAAGCAGCATCCAGGTCGCCCGATAGCAGCCCCTGGAGCAGTGTAGACGGCGTGCCGTTTTTGAGTTCCATCTTCCAGGGTGATTGCGGCCCCGACCAACCGGCAGCCACAGGGTAGAGGAGAGGCACAAAGTTGACCCTGTCCCCGTATCCGAGGCGCAGGATGTGTAAATCTTGTGACAAACCGGGCATGATTTGGCTGTTGTCTTGCATAGTGATAGAGTAGGCACCAGTGGTGAAAGGAATAAATTGCAGCCCACCCAGTGTATCACGTCTCTAATCCCGCCGCCACATAACGCTTCATCATTCATCACGTGTGAAGGGCCTGCGACGTGGCAAATCACAACTGAATGCGCTCACCCTTATATGAGCCTAGAAATTGGAACCTAACAAATGAAACAATGTCTCAACCCGAACTGCATGCTATATACAAGGCTCGATGAGCTGCCGGACGCGTACGTCAAGTGTCCCGGCTGTGGGGGGTTGCTAGCCGACTCCGGCGGCTCGTCGGGTAGCACATCAAGCCACACAGCAAGTCATCGGGCACAACATCTTCAGCCTGGCCCACAGGCTCAACCATATGGCTACGAGGATGAAGATGAATGGTCAACGCTTTCTCCGTACAGTGGGCAATCCCGACCTGGGGGACATACTCCTCTTGCCTACGATGATGAGGATGAATATGACCAAACCCCAGGCTCTTTTGGCGCCGACCCTTATAGTGCCGCTGCCGTGCAGCAGTCGCCCCCGCGAGTTGGCAAAATAGCTCTGGCGGTAGGGGGTCTATTGTTGGTCTTGCTCTGCGCCGGGCTGGGGCTCTTTGTCGGTCGGAAATTCCTACCCCAACCAGCGGCCGTCAACAGTCCTGCGGCGACTGAGACGGTGCTCGCCTCCTTACGCCCCGCCATCAATACGCCAATATTGGGACTGCCAACTATGCAGCCCGGTGATATTCCGCCGACTCCGCTCGTCACACAGCCTACTCCCGCACAGGCTATGCAATCTCAGCCCACGACGCAGCCTGTTCAGCAGCCAAGCAGTAACCCTCAGCACCCCCCTTCCGATTCGTTGCCTCCGCTCGCCGCGCCCGCACCACAGACACAGCCTCAAGGCGGCGTGCTGGACGCGCAGATGAGTAGCGATCTGCAAGGTGGGTCGCCTGTGGACAACGTGCGTACTTACCGCCCAACTGACACCTTCTACCTGGCAGTAAAGTCTAACTTCGGCCCGCCGAATGTCACCCTTATCAGCACTGTATGGTATGGCCCTGACGGAACGCAGATCTACCGGATGCAGAAGCAATACGACCGAGTAGGCACCTACTATGGTGGCTTCACCGTCAAGAAGAGCAGCCCATGGCAACCTGGCGATTACCGAGCCGATATTTACACTAATGGCTCCGCTACTCCTGCCTACACCGTGACCTTCAGCGTTGCTCCTTAGAGCCTCTTCAGGCTAATTCAGACAAAACGGTCACAAAGAAAGGAACCAGGACCCTCCGGGTTTTGGTCCCTTTCTTTGTGACCTGGAAAGCTTCTTTTCTACATAGCGCTCGCGACTGTGGGCAGGCCCGCAAGGGCTGCTGCTACTTCGTCCGCGGGGTACTCGTAGTCCTCTAGCTCACCGCTCAGGTAGTGATCGTAAGCGGTCATATCAAAGTAGCCATGACCACTCAGGTTGAAGAGGATTGTCTTGCTTTCGCCGCTCTCTTTGCATCGTAGGGCCTCGTCTATTGCTGCCCTTATGGCATGGGCCGACTCGGGTGCGGGCACGATACCTTCTGTCCTGGTGAATTGTACGGCTGCCTCAAACACAGGGTTCTGAGGGTACGCCTTCGCTTCCACCAAGCCGGCGTCGTGCAGGTGGCTGATCAGAGGTGCTACTCCATGATAACGTAGACCGCCCGCATGGATTGATTGCGGTATGAACTTATGGCCCAGCGTATGCATCTTCACTATTGGAGCCATACGCGCTGTGTCTCCATAGTCATAAGTGTAAACCCCTTTGGTTAATGTTGGGCAGGCGGCCGGCTCTACGGCCACTATGCGCATGTTCGGCGATTTGCCGCCGATCTTGTCCGCCATGAATGGGAAGACCAGTCCGGCGAAGTTGCTGCCGCCGCCGACACACCCTATTATCACGTCGGGATAGGCGTCGGCCATCTCCATCTGCTGTTGCGCCTCCTGGCCGATGATTGTCTGGTGCATGAGCACATGGTTGAGCACGCTGCCCAACGCGTACTTTGTGTCGTCATGGGTAGCGGCGTCTTCCACCGCCTCCGAAATAGCGATTCCCAGGCTGCCGGTCGACTCGGGAAACTCGGTCAATATAGTGCGCCCGGAGTTAGTCTCAGGGCTGGGACTGGCGACGACCCTAGCACCATAGAGCTGCATGAGCGAGCGCCGATAGGGCTTCTGGAAATATGAGACTTTTACCATGTAGACCTGGCACTCCAGTCCGAACATATTAGTCGCCATGCTCATAGCGCTGCCCCACTGGCCCGCACCGGTCTCCGTGGCAATACGCTTTACACCTTCGGCCTTGCTGTAGAAGGCTTGCGGTATAGCAGTGTTGGCTTTGTGGCTGCCGACGGGGCTCGTACCCTCGTACTTGTAGAAGATGCGCGCGGGTGTATCGAGTGCCTTCTCCAGACGGTGTGCCCTGTAGAGCGGGGTGGGCCTCCACATCCTGTAGGCTTCTATTACTTCAGCCGGTATATCGATGTACCGCTCCTGGCTCACCTCCTGCATGATGATCTCCATCGGGAAGAGGGGTGCGAGGTCGGCTGGACCTATCGGCTGTGTAGTGCCTGGGTGTAGCACCGCCGATAGGGGAGTATGTAGGTCGGCCTGGATGTTGTACCATCTTCGCGGTATATCGTTCTCATCGAGCAGGTATTTTGTACGCTCGCCCGACAGCTCATCCTTCAACTTCATCTGATTCCCATTGAATGTCTTTGCCATTTCTTCTCTCCTTTTGCTTCTGTATATCAGCACCACAATTCTTCACTGTCAATTACCTAGTTTGGGAGCCGGGCATCAGGGTCCCCCTCCAACCTGGCGTGTCGGGGTCGGACTCCCAATCGCTAACCCCTGATCTCTTGCTTCAGTGGGTGAAGTGTACCTCGTGTGGGTGGGTCCTAGTCCGGTAAGCTGCTTCACTGCTTCCAGCGTCTTGCCCGCGATGGCGCCTGCTTTGCCCGCTCCTTCGGCTAGAAGGTGATCTAGGTAGCCCTGATCTGCCGTGATCTGCCGGTATCTCTTCTGCACAGGCTCCAATTTCTCCACGATGAGGCTTACGAGGTCTCGTTTCAGCCATCCGTAGCCGGTGCCTGCAAATCTCTCTTCGATGCTGTTCCGCGGCTCTGCTGATAGCACTTCGTACAATGTAAGCAGATTACGCACCCCCGCTGAGGCATGCTCGAAGCGTATGTCTGACCCTGAATCGGTAACCGCTGACATAATCGTCTTCCGAATCGTATCAGGACTGTCCAGCAGCGTAACGGCGTGGTCTCTTCGCATGCCTTCGAGGCTTTTGCTCATCTTGATTGATGGATCATCGAGCGCCATGATCCTCGCGCCGCTGGAGCGCGTCAATACTTTTGGGAGTGGGAAGAATCCTTCGGCGTAGAGGCGGTTAAAGCGTTGGGCTACGTCGCGGGCCAGCTCGATGTGCTGCTTCTGGTCATCGCCAACAGGCACGTAGTCGGCCTTGTAGATGAGGATGTCTGCCGCCTGGAGCGCTGGATAAGTAAGCAAGCCACTACCAATGCTCTCTGACAGCGCAGCCTTAGTCTTGTACTGGTTCATCCCCTCCAACCAGCCGACAGGCGTGCAACAAAGTAGCACCCAGGCCAGGTAGGTGTGCTCCGGCACATCGGATTGGGGAAAGACCGCCGACTTTTCGGGGTCCACTCCACACGCGACGTAGAGCGCGGCGGTCTCGCGCGCCAGCTCGCGAAGTCGCGCGGGGGCGATCGCCTCGGGCATTGTGAGGGCATGCAGGTCGGCTACGCAAAAGAGATTCTCGTAGGTGTCCTGCTGCTCAACCCACATGCTTATCGCGCCAATAAAGTTCCCTATATGCAACGTTCCTGACGGCTGGATACCGGATAGCACTCTCTTCTTCCTGGCGAAACTGTTCATCGCAATACTCCCTGTGTGGCTTAAAACAAAACACCCGCGTCCCACTGGAGGGACGGGGTCTATAATGCCCGTGGTGCCACCCTTCTTCGGCACTTTATGTGTGCCATACTCTGCATGGTATCGGACCGGCCATATAGCGTTTGCCCGTACCAAATCCCGGACAACGGTGGGGTCTCCGGCGCAGTCTACTTATCTTTCGGGGTTCTGAACCGGCAGTTTCGGATAAGACGATGGACCAGGGCTTTCGTCTTGCTCCTATTCCAATTCTCGGCTGACAGTCTCCCGAAAAAAGTTTCGGTGCGCAGCTCCCAGATCCATTCAACACCTGCATAGGCGCCGGCTCACACCTAACCCGGCTCTCTGTGCCCTGCCCTGATGCCTACTCGTTCTGTTCGCAGCCTTTATGCTATGCTATTGTTGTGTTAGTATAGAGAGGCGACCGGGCACTGTCAAGTGGTCGGCGCTAACACCCAATCATAACTCCCGCCGGACGTGAGGATAGGGACATACAGAGGTCAACTAAGGCATTGTCCACCCACGGTTCCGAGGCCACGTGGTTGAGTATTACACTGCATAACACACTCATGGCTGGACGTCAGATCAATGCAGGGGCGTATGCAACGACGCAACTCGCCCGCCCTTTTGTCCATCTATCAAGCCTTTCAGCCAGCAGGAGCTACATATAAATCCGAGACATGCACAGGCACCCCGCGCCGGCAAGGAGACCCGCGTGCTCACAGAGGCAGAATTGCCGGCTGGCTATGCCTACTCGGTGACCACCCTGGAGGGTGAGACGGACGCCATCAACGCGGCAGGCAGCAGCCTTGAGCCTGACGGAATTGCCCCCACTCAATCTTCGTCGCCTGGGCGACGGCTGGCTGTAAATACGCTCATAGTAAGCGGGGCTTTCGTGCTGAGCCGGGTGCTGGGACTGGTGCGAGATGCGATCCTGCTCAGGATGTTCGGCACCTCGGGCCAGTACGATGCATACTTGTTTGCCTTCGGCATACCCGACACCTTATTTGTGCTTATTATAGGTGGAGCCGCAGGTTCGGCTTTTATTCCTGTATTTACTCGACTGCTCAGCAAGGGTAAAGACGAATCTGCCTGGCACCTTGTCTCTACTCTTATCAACTCTTCGGTAGTGCTTCTGAGCCTGATGGGGATCATTTTCGGCTTTTTGGCCCCTACCCTGGTAGGGACGATAATAGCGCCCAGTAGCGATCCGGCTGAGCAACGATTAGTGGTAGACCTAACTCGTATCCTCTTATTCTCGCCCCTCTTTATGGGCCTGGGCGGCTGGGCGCAAAGCATACTCAATGCCCGTCAAAGCTTTACCCTCTCGGCTCTGGCCCCCGTCGCCTACAATCTGGCCATCATAGGCGGTGCCTTTTTCTTTGCGCCCTATATAGGCATCAACGGAGTAGCATTAGGCGTGGTGCTCGGCGCATTGCTTCATTTCGGTGTGCAGGTGCCTGGATTGGTACGCACGGGCACTCGCTATTCGTTCAGGATAAACCTGCGCGACGAAGGCGTAAAAGAGGTAGGCAAGCTCTTGCTGCCGCGCCTTGTCGGGCAGGCCGCCTTTCAGACGAACATAATCGCCGCTAAAGCCATAGGATCGTTCCTGGCTCCCGGACTTATTACCGCTTTCAACTCGGCCTACAACCTCATGATATTGCCACACGGCGTCTTCGCTATGTCTCTTGCCACAGTTACCTTCCCAACTATGGCCGCCCAATCCGCCGCAAACAATTTGGGGGAGATGCGGTCAACGCTGGCAAAGGCGATAAAGGTACTGCTCTTCTTTACCCTGCCCTCCGCAGCGGGGCTTTTCGCCTTGCGCTCGGAGATAGTGGCTGCCCTCTTCCAGTCCGGCAGGTTTACCTCCGAGTCGACCGCGCTTGTTGCCGCTGCTCTCTTTTATTTCGCGCCCGGCCTGGTGGCTTACGCTGTTGTGGAGGTGATTACCCGCGCTTTCTATGCCTTGCACGACACGGTCACCCCTGTTGTTATTTCGGTATCTACGGTGGCGCTAAATGTGGCTATCAGTTTCGCGCTGGTTCGCTTTCTGGGTTGGAAACAGGAGGGCCTGGCACTGAGCCTGGCCTTTACTACCACGTTAGAGATGATTACCTTGTGGCTGCTACTGAGCCGCAAACTGCCCGGCTGGAGCCTCTTTTCGGATGGTCTAATCACGTCAGCCGTCAAGAGTAGTGCGTCCGCACTGCTGATGGCAGGGCTTTTGCTCGTGCTGTTGCCGCAGCTCCATGCTATGATGCCTGACTCTAACAGCAAGGTTGTAGCTATCGTGATCGTTGCCATCAGTATTGCGGCGGGTGGAGCAGTGTACCTGGGCACTGCGCTGCTGCTGCGCTCTGAGGAGCTAGGCGATGCGATGCGGATGGTGCTTAGAAGGCGTCGCTGATCATTCCCCGCGCTTTGTATATTATCTGCAACGAGGCTACGTTTTGCTGCTTTAGACTTGAGTTCGGTCGAGGTAATCCCCTTGTGGGGCGCCCATTGCCACAAGTGTCTTCTTTATGCCTGTAATTCATCTGGAAACAGAAATAGTTGCACCGATTGAAATATGCTTCGATGTTGCTCGAAGTATAGATGTTCATGAAGCAGCAGCCTCAAAGACTAGTGAAAGAGCAGTTGCAGGTGTGACGAGCGGGTTAATTGGTCTTGGTGAAACCGTCACATGGGAAGCAGTTCATTTTGGGATCACACAGCGTCTGACCTCTCATATCACCAGGTACGAACGTCCACACCTTTTTGTTGACGAGATGGTAAAGGGAGCGTTTCACTCCTTTACTCATATTCATGAATTCAAGGGAACCAGTAGGGGAACTTTGATGATTGATGAATTTAGCTATACGGCACCGCTCGGTCTTCTGTGTAGGATCGCCGACAGGCTCTTTCTTAAGGTATATATGGAGACATTTCTGCAGGAACGCGCCTCTCATCTAAAGCATGTAGCTGAAGATTTCGCATTGCTCGATAGTGGCGCTATAACATCATGAGAGAACTCTCGAGTTTTTCTTGTGGTCATCGGAAATCCGATTCTCAGGGTCTTGTCCGATGTCCCTATGCTTGGCTTGTGCCTCTTCAATGGCATGTAGAAGCAATCGGCTTGCTTCAGGCTCCGAATACGTTGTTCTTCCTACAAGTTCACAACCAGGTTTAACCTGCCCTACGGTAGCAAATAAGTACCGTAGGCGAAGGTGGAGACCACGCTGCCGTTCTTGTCGAGCAGTTCTACCGAGGCGCCGCAGTTGTTCCAGATGGAACTCTTGTTGTTGAACGAGTATGTATGCCCAGGGGATGTGTAGACTTGCACCGTAATGCCGGAGTTGAGGGTTGTTCCTGCGGGGAAGGTGAATTTCTTGCTCGTGTGGTTCTTATTGCGCAGGCTCCAGTCGGAAATGTCGGCGGCTGCCTGGCCTTTGTTGGTTATCTCTACGGACTCCTCGCCTATGTACTCGATCTTGGTTATCTGCACAGGCCCTGTGCTGCTTATCTTGCTTTTCAGGCCAACAGCGGGAGGACTACAGTTACTGCCGGCAACTTTGGTTGGGGTACCTACAGGCGTAGGTGTTGGCTTCCCGGCTGTAGCTGTATGTGTTGCTTGAGTGTTAGGTGTAGGTGCCTGTTGCCCAGGAGTGCGTGTAGCCTTCACGGCTGTTTCTGTTGGTTGCGGCGTGTTCCCTTCCGGCATGCCGGAAGGATATTCTGTTTGGGCCCGGAATGTGCCAAGCTGGCTCAGTAACACATTATATGGAGGCTGGTTTTCAGGATGCGCCTCGAAGGTGGCGCGCTCAAAATATTGCACGGTGTACGTTTTGCCGTCCTGGTCACTTGCCTCTGTAAACTCGTCGGATATAGGCAAACCCTGCTGTATTATACCTCCGTGCGCCTTCCAGTAGTCGAGGAAAATGCCTCCTACGAGATGTCCGGTCTCTTTGAATAACTGCCCTCCCTGTGAGTTAGGCTTTTGGTCGGGGCCGCCGGCGTCTTCATATTTTGCCTTGTAGCGTAAGGTGCCCAGTTGTGAGAGTAGCACGTCATAGGGCGCTTTGTTCTCAGGGTGTTTCTCAAAGACGGCTCGCTCGAAGTATTGTACAGTGTATATTTTACCGTCGAGGTCGCTCACTTCGGCGAACTCTTCCGAGATGGGATAACCTTGCTGCGCCAGGCCGCCATGCTGCTGCCAATAGTTCCAGAATTCGCCGGCGACTGTATGCTTCGTCTCGGCGAAGTAACGCTGGGCGACCGCGCTCTGGGCACCTATACTTGGAGGCGATATGGCCGCTATGACGCTGCCCGCTAGCCCACCAAATATCACAAGCTGAAATAGTAGCTTCCCCTTCATCGTCATTTCCTCCTGAACGGGTACCCAATACGGAGTACGGCAATATAGCCGGCACTCCAGCGGCGTAAGCATAGGTTAGCAGGCGCTTGCTTGTCAAGGAGGCATCTTCTTGTGCCAGGGGTAAGAGAGGATTATACTTCGCGTAGGAGGTACGTCAGAGATGAGAATGAAAACTGAAGCTACAATAGAAGATCTGTATAACGTGCCTGAGAACGGCAATGCCGAGCTTGTGGATGGAGAGGTTGTTGTCATGGCGGCTTCCGGGCCTGAGCATGGCCGGGCGGCCATGAAGATAGCGTTTAGCCTGTACGAGTACGAATTGAAGGTTGGCTGGGGGCATGTCGCTCCTGACAATGTGGGCTTCATCGTACACCTCCCACATCGTGGGTCGTTTAGTCCCGACGCCGCGTACTATGTGGGCCCTGCCGGGGGATTGGACTTTGTGGAGGGTGCGCCCCTGTTCGCAGTAGAGGTCAGGAGCAAGAACGATTATGGCGCAGTGGCGGGAAGGGCCATGGCAGCCAAGCGGGCCGATTACTTCGCCGCAGGGACACAGGTGGTGTGGGACGTGGACCTGCTGAGCCCGGAGGTAGTGCGTGTATACCGAATTGATAGGCCGGAAGAGCCCATGGTGTATGTGCGTGGAGAGATGGCGGAAGCGGAACCCGCACTGCCTGGATGGCAGATGGGAGTTGATCAACTGTTCATGTAGAGGGCTATAACCTGGTACTATGATCCCAAGAGATGTTGGCAGGACATCAGCAGTGTATGAAAGGTTGAGTGATGACCTATGGTTGCCGGAATGGAGAAGAGGCTATTCACCGCAGACGACTTGGAGCAAATGGTAAAGGCCGGCATACTGTCGGAGGATGATCGTGTTGAACTTATTAGAGGCGAGATCATCAAGATGAGCCCTATAGGTAGGAGCCATGCCGCTTGCGTAGACCGCCTCACGAGCTTCTTCAATAGAGCCTCCGATGAGTCGCTCATTGTGCGTGGCCAGGGGCCAATTCTGATTGATAACTTCTTAGAATTGCAGCCCGATGTCACCCTGCTCAAGGCTCGGGCTGATTATTATGAGGACTCGCTACCCTCCCCAGGCGATATATTGATGGTTATTGAGGTTGCCGACAGTACGGTTGCCAATGACCTCCGCATCAAAGTGCCCCTATATGCGCGAGCCGGCATACAAAGTGCATGGCTCGTCGATTTACCAAAGCGAACTGTAGAGATATATTCTGATCCGCAAGATGGCGTGTACAAAACAATGTTGCGCCTGGGGCGCAAAGGGGTAATCAGCCTCGCAATCCCAGGTATCACTCAGACCAGCTTGGCCGTCGAACGCTTCTTGTAACAAGTGTCTCGTTAGTGCAGCTTCATAGACCTTTTAGCTTTTGAAAGTAAAACAACCAATCCAAACCCGTTGGGTTTGGATTGGTTGTTTTTGGTAATGAGCGCTCTTTCCCAAGAGGTCACCTGAAGAGGCATTAGGATCTCTTATCGTTTCAGGTTGAGCCGCAGATATTCTTCATATCCGCCTTCGTAAACCCTAGCGCGTCCATTCCGCACTTCGACCACACGCTCAGGATACTCTTGCAAGAAGGCTCTGTCGTGCGCCACCACTATTACGGTGCCCTCGAAAGCTTCCAGGGCAGCCTCGAAGTGCTCCCTACCATCTATGTCGAGGTGGTTCAGCGGCTCGTCGAGCAGCAGCAGGTTGCACCCTCTGAGCACCAGCAGGGCCAGTTGCAGGCGGCTGCGTTGTCCCTGGGAGCACTCTTTTATCTTCCTGAAGACGTCATCGCCGCTAAATAGAAAAGAGTGGAGGTAGCTGCGCGCATCGGTCTCGGAGAGGGCCTGCTCGTGGCGTGCGGTCTCCAGTACCGTCCACTCAGGGTTGAGCGTTTCTTGCTCCTGCGAGAGCATGCCCAGGCGCACGTTGGCACCCAGTCGTACTCGCCCTGAGCCTGGTTGCAAGCTGCCTTCCATAAGACGCAGTAATGTGGTTTTGCCCTCGCCGTTCGGGCCTATCAGCGCCACTCGTTCGCCATATTGCACGTTGAGCGTAACGTTGTTGATAATAGCCGGACCATCGGGGTAAGCGAAGCTAACATCTTCCAGCCTGAGCACTGCTCGCCCTCCTGCGGGTGCCGGGCCGAAGTCGAGCTTGAGCGTCCACTCCTGCTTTGGCTTCTCTACCCGCTCGTCCGAGTCCATATACCGTTCCAGCTTGCGCTCGCGCGAACGGGCCACCCGCGCCTGCTTTTTGGCGAGTACCCTCACCCCCGGCTGCCTCGGAGTGCTTGAACGCTCAATCTGCAATGCGCGGTCTTTGTGCTGGTGTATATCCCCTTGCACCTTTCCTACATACTCCTGCTGGCGGGTCCATGCCTCCAGGTGGGCCTCGTGCTCCCGTTCCCTGGCGGCGGCGAAATCACTGTAGTTGCCGGGGTAGCTCTTTAGAGTGCGAGCTATAGGGTCCAGGTAAACGACGCGTGTAACGGTGCGGTCAAGGAACTCGCGGTCGTGGGAGACTATGAGCACGCTGTTGGGGTAATCTCGGACGAAGCCTTCGAGCCATTCCAGGGCGTCTACATCGAGGTGGTTGGTGGGCTCGTCGAGGAGCAGCAGGTCGGGCTCCTGCACGAGCAGAGTGGCTAGACCCAGGCGCGTCTTTTGCCCGCCGCTGAGGGTGGACACAGATGTGACCGGGTCTATATCCCCCAGGCCGAGCCCCTGTAATACAGCTGCTGTGCGATGCTCGCGCTCATAGCCACCCAACGCCTCGAAGCGCTCTGTAGCCTCTGTGTATGCCTGCATGGCGGCTTCGGGATCGGTGGCAGAAGCTATCTGCTCTGCCGCCTCTTGCATGTGGGTCTCGGCTTCTACCCAATCTGCCTGCGCGCCTGTTATAGCCTGGCCCAACGTAAGTCCGGCTATCTCCACAAAGGATTGTGGCAGGTAGCCGATAGTCGCGCCTGGGGGTGCCAGCACTACCGTGCCTGCGTCTGCCTTTTCCTGGCCAGTAATAATACGCAGCAGCGTAGACTTGCCCGCGCCGTTGGGGCCTATAAGGCCAATATGCTCGTTGTTGTTCAGGATGAAGCTTGCGCCGGCAAGCACCTGAGCCGTGCCGTAGCTCTTGGTGATGTTTTGTACCTGAAGCATGGTGTCCCCTCACGAGACACTTGCGTGTCTCTCTGCTAAATGGTTGCTGTAGAGAGGTGGGTATCTGTCACCGTGCTGCTCCTTGCTAAGGCCAAAACATCCTGCCGCTTGATGGACAGGCGGGTACATTATATAGCATGCTGCGGTATTGCGCATTCGGTCTGTGGTTGTACAGTTGGCTCTGTCCGTGTCCTTAATGCAGCTTCATGGACCTTTTTGGCCCTTGAAACTGTAACAAACAAATCACAACCCACAGGGTTGTGATTTGTTTGTTTCTTGATAGAGGCGGCTCTTTCCCCAAGAGGTCCATGAAGCTGCATTACGTGCCCACGTGGCCGTAACGGTGTGCTATGATTTAGTAGTGCCGTAAGGTTGGCGAATTCCATTGGGAAGACTGAGCCTTCAGGAAACGACATAGGAGAAATACGTCGATGGAGCCTCATAGGTATCTCATTACCCTCAAGGAGTATGAGCGCATGGCCGAACTTGGCCTGTTAGATGAGAGCACGTGCATTGAGCTTATCAGAGGAGAGATTGTAGAGATGGCTCCTATAGGCTTTGCTCATGAAATGTGCGTCGCGCGCTTGACCACTATCCTGAGCAAGCTTGCAGGTGACGCTGCTCTAGTTTGGCCCCAGAACAACTCAATCCGCCTGGCCGGTAACTCGCGACCTCAGCCCGACCTCACCCTCCTGAAGTGGAGGGACGACTACAGCGCGAATAGACCGCCATCGGCGGAAGATGTGCTGTTGGTAGTTGAGGTGTCTGAGACTTTTCTAAAATATGACAAAGGCATAAAAGGGCCCCTCTATGCTGAAGCAGGCATACGTGACTATTGGATAATCAACCTGCGAGAAGAAATTATTGAGGTGCATGTAGACCCTCTGGCGGGCGCTTACAGGGGCACAAGGATTGTCAGGCGCGGAGAAGCGTTGGCACTGCCTGGGGAGCTTGGGGCAAGCATTAAGGTCAACGATGTACTAGTAGGCGACACTCGATCCTAACTTTGACAGGCGTTCAGGTTGACGCTCTCCACGCTGCTGCGGTATAATTCAGGCCTACGGGGTGTGGCTCAGCCCGGCAGAGCGCCTGCTTTGGGAGCAGGAGGTCCCGCGTTCGAATCGCGGCATCCCGACCATTTCGCCCCTACTGTATAGCTGAAAAGCATATAGTAGAGGCGTTTCAGTGTGCTGATCAGTTTGAATTTGCCCATCTCCCGACTAAAAGTGCGGGTGTATACTGGCTATATGCTCGCACGTTACAGGCAAGGGATCGACGCTGGATGGCTCCTGCCGCTCATTTTGCTTGTTGCCTTGGGGCTGCGCCTATGGGGTCTGGACTTCGGCCTCCCTTATCTCTACCACCCTGATGAGCCTCTGCTTATGGAGGTTAGCCAGCATATTGTGCAGACGGGTGACCTCAACCCCCATTATTTCGGTTATCCTTCCCTTTTCTTCTATATAAACGCACTGGTTATGTTGCCCTTCTACCTGGGTGGGATGCTGCTGGGCCTGCTGCGTAGCTCTGCGGGGGTAGCGTACCCTGTTTGGTATACGCTTGGCGTTGGTTATACCGATGCTCAGTGGAGTTTTTTGCTGGTGCGCCTGGTGACTGTGCTGTTCGGCCTGGGCACTGTTGCTCTTGCCTACAAGGTGGCCGCCGATTTAGTAGGCAGCCGCCTCGCGGGGTGGCTTGCTGCGCTCTTTACGGCGGTCTCCTCTGCGAATATAATAAATAGCCGCTATGTCACCCCTAACGTTCAGATGACTTTCTTTTTGCTGTTAGCTTTCTGGTATTCTCTCCGCATTTTGAAAGAAGGCGCGACACGTCACTACCTGCTGGCGGGTATTGCGGTGGGCCTGGTTGCGTCCAGTAAATATAACGGCGCGGTGATTGTGCTCGTGCTGCTGGCAGCGCACCTTTTCCGACATGGGATGCGTGGCCTGCTCGACCGGCGCATCTATTTCTCCTTCCTTGCCGCAGGCTCCACTTTCCTGCTGACCAGCCCCTTCTCGATATTCGATAGCACCACATTTCTAGATCAGATGAGCCATGAGGCGCAGCATTACTCGTCGGGCCACCTGGGGATGGACGGCAACACCCTGTCATGGTACCTCGGTTACCTCTGGTCAGTGGAGGGGCCCGTCACCTTGCTTGCCGTGCTGGAGATTTTCCGCGCGCTTGTGATAAGATCCAGGCCCCTGTTGCTTCTCTCTATCTTCCCGGTTATTTACTTTATATTCATTTCCACATTCGCCGTTCGCAACGACCGCACCGTGCTGCCTCTCATCCCGCTACTATTTATACTGGGCGCGTCTTTCCTGGTGAGTACGGTGCGGTTTGCGGCTACGCTGAGCGTGCCCGGACGCAGGCTCCTCACTTATGGCGTCGCCGCAGTAACGTTGGTTGCTTTGCTTGTACCCTCTGTGCAGAGCGTAAGCAACACGTCGGCCAATATCAGCGGCGTGCGGAGCCGTGAGCAAGCACGTATGTGGATAGAGGGCAATGTGCCACCCGGCTCGCAAATCGCGGTTGAGACTTACGGCCCGTACATCGACCCGCAGAAATATTCGGTGGATATCGTGAGCCTCATGGTCGATCACACAGCTGATTGGTACAAGTCGCACGGCTATAGCTACCTGGTATTCAGCAGCGGTATGTATGGTCGCTTCTATGGAGAGCCGGAACGCTACGCAGCCGACGTTGCCAATTATGAGAAGCTTTTTGGCAGCTTCCAGCTTGTGGAGAGGATACCCGACGCAAGATATGAGATGAGGGTGTACAAAGTGGATAGGTAAGGTTTGCCGTCATGCCGGTATCAGCGCACATCGAATAATTCACTCACCTGTACAGAGAAGCCGGCGAGCAGGGCAGAACTTGCCACATCGCCTCGCCGGAAGAGGCCGTGCTCTGCGTACTCTTCTCCCTGCAAGCGCAGCACAGTGATCGTCCCGTCTAGTGGGTTGACGATCCAGTATTCGGGTATGTGGGCTTCGGCGTATTCGGCTCGCTTGATGACGGTATCGCGCTCAGGATTGTCAGGGCTGACCACTTCCATCACGAGATCGGCTCCCAGAAAATAAGCATCTTGCAGTCGTGGGTCGTTCGCGTCGACGGCCGCTATGAGATCAGGCTCCCGGAACTTGCCTTCTCCAA
Organism: Chloroflexota bacterium; assembly: GCA_030945985.1. Lineage (GTDB taxonomy): Bacteria > Chloroflexota > Chloroflexia > QHBQ01 > JADMIH01 > JADMIH01. The sequence goes on along the minus strand of JALYYZ010000416.1, from coordinate 11,781 downwards.
TCCGTAGTCGCAACGGCGCGTAAAATACCGCCCCCCCAACGGGCTCAAGAAAAGCGAGCAGTAGGCGTAGCATGAAGAGCGATATAGTCTGGTGGCGTTTGGTTGGCATGGGCAGAACCTCGAGTACGCCGCTGGTGAACTCAATCAGGCGATTGCTCTGATCTGTGAGCCGCAGGTACTGCTCTGTGGTCCACGTTCCCTGAAGGGCGTCTGAATCCGAGACGGTCTCACCGTCCGCTGTAACAAGTAGTAGCGCATCTGTCGGTTGGGCGAGGGCCATTATCGTTCCCCTTTCATCTTCGATTAGCGCGCATCAAATAGTTCGCTGACCTGTACAGAGAAGCCGGCGAGCAGGGCAGAACTTGCCATATCGCCTCGCCGGAAGAGGCCGTGCTCTGCGTACTCTTCTCCCTGCAAGCGCAGCACAGTGACCGTCTCGTCCAGTGGGTTGACGATCCAGTATTCCGGTATGTGGGCTTCGGCGTATTCGGCTCGCTTGGTGACGGTATCGCGCTCAGGATTGTCAGGGCTGACCACTTCCATCACGAGATCGGCTCCCAGCCAGTGCGCGTGTTGCCTGCGCGGATCATTCGCGTCCAGTAGTGCGAGCAGGTCAGGCTCACGGAACTTGCCTTTATTGATTTGCAGCCGCAGCGCCGCAAATTGGACCTTACCGCCGGATGGGTAGAGAAATGCGTGGAGGGCAAGGAACAAGAAAGCGAGGAGGTCTTGATGTTGGTCGGTGGGCATTGGGAGCACCTCAAGCACGCCATCTGTGAATTCAAGCAGCCGGTTGGTCTGATCGGTGAGGCGCAAGTATTGATCGGTGCTCCACGTCCCCTGGAGCACCTGGGCGTCAGCGATAGCATCTCCATCGGGCGTGACAAGATGTAGGGTATAGCTTTGGGAAGCGATTGCCATAAGAGTTGCTCACCTGCCTCTCGATATAGCTTGGTGTGTTAAGCCGACTGATACCGGCATTTACGAGTATAGCATGGCCCCATACTTGTCGCAAAAAAGCCTTGAATCGTGCTTGACACCCATATACTGGTGTGATATAATCATTTACTGTGCGCTAATACGCGCTGCTTTGAGAATAGGAGAAACGATGCCTACAATTAATCAGCTGGTTCGTAAGGGTAGAACTAGCGTCAAGAAGAAGACAAAGGCCCCCGCGCTGCGCTTCACGATGACGCCAGGTTCCAGCAACGTGCGTCGCGGTAAGGGTTCACCCCAGAAGCGTGGCGTATGCACACAGGTTCGTACCCAGACACCTAAGAAGCCTAACTCGGCGCTGCGCAAGATTGCCCGTGTGAGGCTCTCGAACGGCATGGAAGTGACCGCCTATATTCCCGGCGAAGGTCACAACTTGCAGGAGCACTCGGTGGTGCTCATCCGTGGAGGCCGCGTCAAGGACCTTCCCGGCGTGCGCTACCATATAATCCGCGGCACCCTCGACGCGCAGGGCGTGAAGGACCGCAAGCGTGGGCGCTCCAAGTATGGAGCCAAGAACCCGGCGAAGGCCAAGAAGAAGAAGTAAGCGGCCATAGACGGCCCAGGGGTAGGAGCGCCGGCAGTTAGAGAAACGGACGCTCTTACCCTGGACAATGAGTATAACGCACGCTCACGGGCGTGTGGTTACCTACACAGGGTAGCTACAAAATCTTGGGAGACTGTTCCCGGGAACCGTGCGCGACAACGAGCGAGCGGCACCTGGAACAGTTTTTATTATATTCGGAGGACCCTGGAATGCCACGACGAGGTAGATACGACAAGCACCCCCTTTTGCCGGATGCGCGTTACAACAACCTGACGGTATCGCGTTTTGTGAACAAGCTGATGATGCAAGGCAAGAAGGGTCTGGCCGAGACGATCATTTATGCGACCATCGAGGAGCTTGAGCGCCGTGCCAAGCGCCCAGGTATAGAGGTGTTCGAGCAGGCGATGCGCAATGCTACTCCTGTTATCGAAGTGAAGCCGCGTCGCGTCGGTGGTGCTACTTACCAGGTGCCGGTCGAGATTAAAGGTGACCGCCGCCAGTCACTTGCCATCCGCTGGCTGATCGGCGCGGCCCGCAAACGTACAGGCAGAAGCATGAGTGACCGCCTCGCCGCCGAACTGATGGACGCCGCAAACAACACAGGCACAACTATCAAGCGTCGAGAAGATACGCACAAGATGGCTGAGGCTAATAGAGCATTCGCACATTATAGATACTAGCATGTCAGTTTTGGGTTTTAGATTTTGCATAACTCTCCGCAACCTAGAATCCGAGATCTGAAGCCCAAAACGGAGGTAAGAAGTGCCAAGAGCATTTCCTTTAGAACGAACTAGAAACATAGGCATCATAGCCCATATCGACGCTGGTAAGACCACTACCACCGAGCGCATCCTTTACTATACCGGCCGTATCTACAAGATCGGCGAGGTGCATGAAGGCTCAGCAACGATGGACTGGATGGAGCAGGAGCGCGAGCGTGGTATCACTATCACCTCAGCGGCCACTACAGCCGAGTGGAAAGAGCATCGTATCAATATCATAGATACCCCCGGTCACGTAGACTTCACAGTCGAAGTGGAGCGCTCCTTGCGCGTGCTCGACGGTGGCGTGGTCTGCTTTGACGCAGTTGCAGGCGTGGAGCCCCAGTCTGAGACCGTGTGGCGACAGGCCGATCGCTACGGCGTGCCCCGCATCTGCTTCGTCAATAAGATGGACCGCACCGGAGCTAACTTCTGGCGCACTATCGAAATGATCAAGGAGCGCCTGGCAGCTGTGCCTGTGCCTATACAATTGCCTATAGGTATCGAGTCCGGCTTCAAGGGTCTTGTCGATCTTATTGAGAACAAAGCTTACATCTATACTGACGACCTCGGCACCATTATGGAGTCTGCTGCTATCCCTGCCGATATGGCGGACGAAGTTGCCACTCACCGTGAAAAGATGGTTGAGCTTATCGTTGAGAGCGACGATGACCTGACCCTACGTTATCTCGAGGGTGAGGAAGTCACCACTGAGGAGCTCAAGGTAGCCCTACGCCATGCTACGATCGCCACTCGCCTGGTGCCTGTTCTTTGCGGTTCTGCCTTGAAGAACAAAGGTGTGCAGCTCCTGCTTGACGCTGTGATCGATTACCTGCCATCACCGTTGGATGTGCCCCCTGTGAAGGGCATGGTACCCGGCTCTGATGAGTGGGTCGAGCGTCCTACCGCAGAGAACGAGTCTTTCTCGGCTCTCGTCTTCAAGATTGTGGCCGATCCATTTGTGGGCCGCCTGGCTTACTTCCGGGTCTACTCGGGCACGCTTAGCTCAGGCTCCTATGTGCTCAACAGCACAAAGGGCAAGAAGGAGCGCGTAGGCCGCCTCTTGCAGATGCATGCTAACCATCGCGAAGATATACAGGAAGTGTACGCAGGCGATATTGCCGCTATCGTAGGTCTGAAGGATACCTTCACCGCCGATACCCTATGTGACCCGACAGACCCTGTTATCCTTGAGAGCATCAAGTTCCCCGAGCCGGTGATTTCGATAGCCGTGGAGCCGAAGACCAAGTCGGACCAGGACAAGATGGACAACGCTCTGATCCGCCTGTCCGAGGAAGATCCCACCTTCAGGGTGAAGACCGACCAGGATTCCGGCCAGGTGATCATCTCAGGTATGGGTGAGCTTCACCTCGAAGTTCTACTTGATCGTATGTTCCGCGAATACAAGGTTGACGCCAACCGTGGCCGCCCGCAAGTGGCCTACAAGGAGACGCTCAAGCGTGCAACTCGCGCTCGCGGCCTGTTCAAGCGCCAGTCCGGTGGTCGCGGCCAGTTCGGTGATGCTACACTGGAGTTTGAGCCCCTGGAGCGTGGCGGCGGCTACGAATATGTCACCAAGATCGTAGGTGGCTCTATTCCCAAGGAGTACCAACCATCTGTCGGTAAGGGCATCGAGAAGAAGCTCGACACAGGTGGACGAGCCGGCTTTCCAATCGTCGATCTCCGCGCCACTCTTGTTGATGGTTCCTACCACGAGGTAGACTCCAGCGAGATGGCATTCGAGATCGCGGGTTCGCTGGCATTGCAGGACGCTATTGAAAAGGTAGGCACCGCTATTCTGGAGCCTATCATGAAGATAGAGATTATCTCACCCGAGCAGTTCATGGGCGATGTGATAGGCGACCTCAACAGTCGTCGAGGCCACGTCGAAGGAACAGAGCAACGTTCAGGCGGCGTGGTAGTCCGAGGGTTTGTGCCCCTGGCCAACCTCTTCGGCTACACCACGGATCTCCGCTCGATGACCCAGGGTCGTGCCTCGTCATCGTTCGAGTTCGACCACTACCAGGAAGTGCCCCAGTCGGTGGCCCTAGAGCTAACGGCGAAGGCGAAAGCGTAAAGAAAAGAAGGGCGTGTAGCTATGGTTACTAGCCCTTCATATTGCATTCTATAAGCAGGAACAAGGGGACAGCATGGCCGCAAAGCAGAAAATCAGGATACGTTTGAAAGCATTCGACCACAGGATACTTGACCAGTCTGCGGTGCAGATCGTAGAGACGGCTGAGAGGACCGGCGCGCTCGTTGCCGGGCCCGTGCCCCTGCCTACGAAGATCGAGAAGTATTCAGTAATCAGGTCGCCATTCATTGACAAGGACTCGCAGGAGCAGTTTGAGATCCGCACGCACAAGCGTCTGATCGACATCCTGGAGCCGACACAGAAGACGATCAACGCGCTGATGAGGCTCAACCTCCCAGCGGGTGTGGACGTAGAGATCAAGTAACTTGCTGAACGAGGTGCCCTTGCCTCTTTGCCCCGAGTGTGGCGGTGGCGATATGACAGGAAACCAGAACCAGCCCCAGAACCAGTCAGTGAATAGTCTAGTGTGGATATGCAGAGGCTGCGGAGCTACTTTTACATACGATGAGAATTACAGCCTGCGACCCTACATGTTAGAACTCTATTACCCCTTGTGCCCCACCTGTGGCGCTGGAATGATAAATACAGGACGATCTGTGGGAAGCGCGTTAGAAACCTGGAAATGCGCCATATGTGGTGAGCAGATAGATATTTAGCGGGAATCTTGCCTCGGCATCTCGACGCCGCAGGGCCCTCGGGCGGGCAAGCGAAACTCCATAGGAGGAGCAAGTACCGATATGATAAGAGGTATTTTAGGTAGAAAGCTGGGCATGACCCAGGTATTTGAAGAGGGTGGTACTGCCACCGGCGTGACCATCATCGAAGCCGGACCTTGCCTGGTGACCCAGGTGAAGACCACTGAAGTCGACGGCTACTTTGGCGTCCAAGTTGGCTGGGGCGATACCACTGAAAAGAAGTTGAGCCAGTCGGAGCGCGGACACCTACGCAAGAAGAAGCTCCCTCTGCTCCGCCGGCTGCACGAGATTCCCGCCGACGCAACAGGTGACGAGGTCAAAGTAGGCGACCGAATAGACGTTACGATGTTCGCTGCGGGCGAGCGTATAGATGTAATTGGCACAAGTAAGGGCAAGGGCTTCGCCGGTGTAGTAAAGCGCCACAACTTCCGTGGCGGTCCCCGCACACACGGCCAGTCCGACCGACTTCGCCATCCGGGCTCAATCGGCCCAGGCTCCACACCGGGCCGCGTTTTCAAGGGCCTCAAGATGGCGGGCCATATGGGTCACGCTCGTGTAACAGTGCAGAACCTGCGCATTGTGTCCATTGACGCCGATCGCAATCTTATTTTGGTAAAGGGAGCCGTTCCCGGCCCCACCGAAGGTACACTGATAGTCCGCAAGGCTGTAAAAGGCAAGAAGTAGGGGGCAAAGGTCTGTGCGTCGTTCTGACGTTTGAACCTTTCTCTCCATCTCTGGAGGAATAATGGAAGCAACAGTTTACAACCTGGCAGGCGAGCAGGTTCGCACGGTGCAATTGGATGAAGCTATCTTTGGCGTCAAGCCCAACATAGCTGTTATTCACCAGGCGGTTCTCCGGCAGCAAGCCAACGCGCGCCAGGGCACGGCCAACACATTGACACGCGCCCATGTACGTGGCGGTGGTCGCAAGCCGTGGCGCCAGAAGGGAACAGGTCGCGCACGCCAGGGATCTACCCGTTCGCCACAATGGGCGCACGGTGGGGTGGTATTCGGCCCTCACACACGCTCGTACGAGCAGGACATGCCGCGGAAGATGCGCCGCCTGGCTATACGCGGCGTTCTCTCTGCGAAAGCAGCCGACGGGCAGTTAGTCTTAATAGAGAGCTTCGCTGGGCTTGAGCCTCGAACAAAGGCCATGATCGCCGTGATGAAGAGCCTGAATGTATTCGACAAGAAAGCCCTGATTATGACCACGCCCGGTGAGGAAATTCTCGAGAAGGCCGCAGGAAATCTGCCCCATGTCAAGATGATGAGTGTCAACACCCTGAGTATAGTTGATATTCTGAAGCACGACGTGTTGGTGCTGCCAATGGCATCGCTCGACGTGATACGTGCCATACTCGGGACGAGTGGAGGCCGTGTCTCGCGTACACTGGTGAAGACAAGCAGCAGCTACGTAAATGCCTCGGCAGTAACGGCTGCCCCAACCAGGATCGTCGCGTCTACCGCTTCAACAGAGACAACTACAGCCGCAGAGACAACTGTAGAGACAGTTACAGCTACCACAACTACTTCTACTTCGCGACGCGCAAGCAAGGCGAATGCCTCTGTGCTGGTGCCAATGTCAGAGTCGGCAACACGGGAGACAGTTGATCCCGCCGAGTTTACGCCGGTGGCGAACGCTCACGATGTAGCAGAGATGGTGAGTGCATCGCCCTCTGAGACTGCTGCTATGACTGAAGACGCTGTAATGCACATGCAGGCCCCGGAGGGTGGCTCAATAGAGTCGAACGGGGAAGTAAATCAACTGACCGAAGCCGAACTTGAGGGCACGGGCGAAGATAAAGCCGAGGAGGGCAAGTAATGCCTCATATGTACGAAGTGCTTCGCCGGCCCATGATGACCGAGCGCAACACAGACCTTATGCAGCATGGCCGCTATACATTCGAAGTAGCGCGCGATGCCAATAAGATACAGATCAAAGAGGCTGTCGAGACGGCCTTCAATGTGACCGTGCTGGCGGTAAATACGCTGAATGTACACCGCAGGCTGAAACGAGAGAAAACACGCTACCGAGGCTACAGCGGGGGCTTCAAGAAGGCCATCGTGACACTTGCGCCGGGCCAGCGTATAGAGATCTTCGAGGGAATCTAAGCGATTTCGGATCAGGCATGCGGGAAATAGAGCCCACATGCCCGACCGGAACTGAGTGGGAGACGGGGATGCCAGTCAAATTATACAAGCCAACCTCGGCGGGACGCAGGTTCATGAGCGTCTCGACCTTCGAGGAAATAACAAAGAAGAAGCCTGAGAAATCGCTGCTGGAGCCTCAGAAGAGCACCGGTGGGCGCAACAACATGGGCCGAATCACCACGCGCCACCGTGGCGGTGGACATAAGCAGCACTACCGGATTATTGATTTCAAGCGCAACAAGTATGGCATACCCGGCAAAGTGGCTGCTGTGGAGTACGATCCTAACCGTTCGGCTCGCATCGCCCTCATCCACTATGCTGATGGCGAGAAGCGATACATGTTGTCACCGATCAACCTGAAGGTAGGTGATACGGTGATGTCGGGCGACCAGGCCGAGATACGTATCGGTAATGCTCTTCCCTTGCGCCGCATACCTCTCGGTACGCAGATACACAACATCGAGTTGACGATTGGCAAGGGCGGGCAAATGGTCCGAAGTGCCGGTGCCGCTGCTCAGCTCATGGCTCGTGAAGGTGACTACGCGCAGGTGCGCCTTCCCTCCGGTGAGGTGCGTATGGTACATATAAACTGCATGGCCACAATCGGGCAGGTCGGTAACGTCGATCATGAAAATGTACGCATCGGCAAAGCAGGGCGTTCGCGCTGGCTCGGTAGGCGACCTACCGTGCGCGGCGCAGCCATGAACCCGGTGGACCACCCGCACGGCGGCGGTGAGGGTCACGCCCCTCGCGGCGGTCAGCCTCAGACGAAGTGGGGTAAGCCTGCCCAGGGTTATCGCACGAGGAACAACAAGAGAACCGACCAATTTATAATCCGGGGCCGTAGGCGCGGACCGCAAGCCGCCGGCAAAAACGAGCGATAGTCGCATTCTGGCCTTCAGCTTCATCTAACTGACCGGAAGCTGGAAGTTGCAGTCTAACAGTAGGAGAGGAAATGACTCGTTCTTCGAAAAAGGGACCATACGTAGACGCTAACCTGGACGAAAAGATTCAGAAAATGAACTCCAGGAACGAGAAGAAGTTGATCAAGAGCTGGGCGCGCGCCAGTAGCATTACGCCTGATATGGTGGGTCACACCATTGGCGTCCATGATGGCCGTCGCCACATCCCGGTGTATGTCACCGAGAACATGGTCGGACACAAACTGGGCGAGTTTGCGCTGACCCGCTTCTATAAGGGCCACGCGCACACCGAAAAGAGCACCCGGTCGAGATAAGCGAGTATCGCTTAGCGCCAATGCCCAGAGGGGTGCAGGCTGGCGGTACCATAGAGCACGAGAGTTTGAGGTAAGAAATGGAAGTAAAAGCGACAGTCCAACATATACACAGGTCGACACGCAAGGTGCGTCTCGTGATAGATACCGTGCGTGGTAAGCGCGTTGATGAGGCGGTGGCTATCTTGCGGTTCTTGAACCACGGTGGCGCAAAAGAGGTAATGACCCTTGTGCAGAGCGCCGCTGCCAACGCAGAGAATAACTACCAGATGGCGCGAGAAGACCTCTATATCTCGCGCATCTTCGCCGACGAAGGCCCAATGCAGAAGCGCTTCCGTGCCCGTTCTCGCGGCATGGCTGCTCCTATTCTGAAACGTACGAGCCATATTACTGTATACGTAGAGGAACGAGCTTAACCTAGCAATTGCAAGCGGCCGGAGCGTTTACGCTAAGCCTGCCACTAAGCACAAACCAGAAGAGGGGGAAATATGGGACGCAAGGTCCACCCGATAGCTTTCAGACTTGGTATAAACAAAGATTGGCAGTCTCGCTGGTACGCCGACCGGGACTACGTCGACCTGGTGCATGAAGATGTAAGTATCCGCAAAGTCGTAGGCCAGCGGCTCGTCGGAGCCAGCCTCGCTCGTATCGAGATACAGCGCTCAGCCGGGCAGATCGAGGTAACCCTCTTCACGGCCAAGCCGGGCATCGTAATTGGCAAGGGCGGTCAGGCCGTTGACCAGCTTCGTAGGGAGCTTGAGACGAGCAGCGGTAAGAAGGTCAAGATTAATATCGAAGAGATCAAGCAGCCTGAACTCAACGCTTACTTGATAGCAGAGAGCATTGGCGAGCAGATTTCTCGCCGCGTTTCCTACAGACGCGCACTCAAGCAAGCGGTTATGCGTGCTATGCGAGCCGGCGCCAAAGGTGTGAAGGTACGCATCTCGGGCCGCCTCGGTGGCGCTGAAATGTCCCGCTCGGTCTGGGAACGCGAAGGTCGAGTGCCTTTGCATACGATCCGCGCCGACATCGACTATGGACTCGTACACGCCCATACCACGTATGGCCGCATCGGCGTAAAGGTCTGGGTTTATCGTGGTGACGTGATCGAGCACAAGGGTGGCGACCTCCTCCTGCAGCAGGATAGACCTGCGGCCGTCGCCCAGCCTCGTCCCGACCGTATGGACCGCCAGGATCGTACACCTGCGGCTCGTCCGAACCGAGGCGACCGCCAGGATAGGGGCGATGGTCCCGTCGGTATGGGAGGCGCGCGACGCAATACCGGTATGAACAGCGGACCCGGCACGAGTGGTTCTCGCGGCACAGGCTTCGAGCGAGGAGCCACGGGCAGGCAGGGTCAGCGTTCTGATCCGGCAGCATCTGCTCAGCCCTCGAGCCAGGGCGACATGCCAAATGTGCAAGCTGCACCCCAGGCATCGTTGGAACCGGCCCCACAGGCTGAGATGCCAACTAGCGTGAACGAAATCACAACCGGCGACTCGGAGTAACTATTATGTTGATGCCTAAGAGAGTAAAACATCGCAAACAGCACCGCGGCAAGCGTGGCGGCGAGGCCCTGCGTGGCAGTTCAGTAGCCTTCGGTGAGTTTGGCTTGCAGGCGCTGGAAGTCGCCTGGATCGACAGCCGTCAAATCGAGTCCGCCAGGCGCGCCATTACAGGACATATCAAGCGCGGTGGCAAGGTATGGATACGTATCTTCCCGGATAAGAGCGTCACTTCCAAACCTGCTGAGACCCGTATGGGCTCCGGTAAGGGCGGACCTGACCATTGGGTAGCTGTCGTGAAGCCGGGGCGCATTATGTTCGAGCTTTCGGGCGTGCGTGAAGATGTCGCTGCCGAGGCAATGCGCAAGGCTGGGCACAAGCTGCCCATCAAGACAAGGTTCGTCAAGCGCATAACCGAAGGTGCCGCTGTTCCCGAACCGGAGCCCGAGGTTATAGAGGACGAGGAGTAAAAGATGAAGGTCGAAGAATTACGCGACATGTCTCAGACCCAGTTGCGGACCCAGTTGGAAGATAATCGCCAGGAGCTTTTCAACCTACGCTTCCAGATAGCTACTCGCAAGATCAAGAATCACAGCCGCATACCCCAGGTCAAGCGCGATATTGCACGGATCAATACGATCCTACGCGAGCGCGAGCTGATGATGGAGTTCGGCGGCGCCGATGTTGACTGGAACACAACTCATGTTGAGACGGCATCCACAACAACTACAAAGACGGGCCGCGGCCTTCTCGGCCGCTTGAGGCGTAACCGATAAGGGGATCATAGGAGCATAAACGATGGCAGAAACGAAAAAGAGAACAGGTGCGGCCAAGGGTGGCACACCGGCTAGGGGCTCAAAATCGGCAGGGAACAAAAAGGCTGCTCCCGCTCCTGTGGTTGAAGTACAGGAAGCGAAGCCTCAGGACATGGGCAGCAGCGTTCTTCCTAAGTACCTGCAGAGCCGCCAGACCGAGACGGGCCGGGTCGTCTCCAACAAGATGGAGAAGACCGTTGTCGTACTGGTCGAGCGTTCCAAGCAGCACCCTATTTACAAGAAAGTGATGCGCCGCTCCGTGAGGTTCATGGCGCACGACGAGCTTGGCTGCTTGATGGGCGATCAGGTACGTATCATCGAGAGCCGCCCCATGAGCAAGAACAAGCGTTGGAGTGTCGTAGAGATAGTCAAGCGCCCAGAACACATTTAGCGCCCAACCCGGCTCTGAAGCGGGGCGTTCCCATTCGTGAGCCAGGCAAAGTTCCCGGAGGTTGTAACTTTTATGATTCAGCAAGAGAGCAGACTGCGAGTAGCAGACAACACAGGCGCTAAAGAGATCCTCTGCATACACGTTTCAGGTGGGCACAAGAGGAAGTACGCAGGCGTGGGTGATGTGATCGTAGCCGCCGTCAAGAGCGCAGCTCCCGGTGGCACCGTCAAGAAGGGTGAGGTGGTACGGGCTGTGATAGTGCGAACTGCCAAAGAGTACAAGCGTCCCGACGGTTCGCATATTCGCTTTGACGACAACGCAGCGGTTATAATCAACGCCCAGAATGCCCCTCGCGGCACACGCATCTTCGGCCCGGTGGCCCGAGAGCTGCGCGAGAAGCAGTTTATGAAGATTATTTCTCTGGCACCAGAGGTTCTATAAAGAAAGCAGCAGCGCACTCGCTTTCGCATGCCGTGCCGTGAAAAGCGTTTCCGGCAGACGAGGTGAAAGTCGACAGGTAGAGGAGAACATTATGAACGTCAAGCGTGACGACACCGTGCTGGTAATGGCCGGCAAGGACAAGGGGAAGCG
>JALYYZ010000396.1 GCA_030945985.1 Chloroflexota bacterium | reverse complement strand
GAAGTCGGAAGCATGCTTCCGACTTCTATGTTCTCGCTTCTAAATTACCCCGCAGGTGCCCGGCGCTTCGGGGTCGGAGTCGAGGCGTCCTCGCGGACCGCCAGTGCGAACTTTGGCGCTCATCTCCTCTATTTGCACCTCGACCACAGCAGTGGACATAAGGTCTTCGCGCGTCGGCGGCTGGTAGTCGCGCCCGGGGGTACGACCAGGGTGGTAGCGTTCTATCATCTCCCGGAAGAGTTTGGCTTTCTGGTCCACATCTTTAATGGGACGCGCAGTGCCGAAGATGATTACACTCTCGTAGTTCATCGAGTGGTCGGGAGCAGTGCGCGAGTAAACGAGGCCCTGCACGGTGGTGACTGTGACGCAAACCGGAGCTCCGGTGGCGAGGTGCTTTAGGGTGCGGCTAGCATGCGAGCCGTGCAGGAGGATGCGGTCGGGCGCCGCTGGGTCGTAGCCGTAGGTGAGAGGTATGACCACCGGCTGCGCGCCCTCAGCAAAGCCCAGGTGAGCAACTACGCCTCGCGCTAGTATCTCCTCTACTTGATGATGATCAGGAACGGTGCGCTCGGGGTGTCTCTTGATGGTCGTGCGTTGACTCAAAATTGCCTCCAGGGATCTTTTACTTTACCACACAAGACATCGTAGCCGATAGCGTGGCAAGGACGCAAGTGCCACTCTGCTCCTAAGCGGCACCACCCCCGTACGCCACCGCCAGATATTCAAGAGGTCCTGGGCTCGCATTGCAGAAGAAGTGTCTGCCTGGTGCAACTTCATGAACCTTTTAGCTTATGAGAGAAAAACAACCAAATCAAAACCCGCAGGGTTTTGATTTGGTTGTTTTTGGAAAGGAGCGCTCTTTTCCAGGAACAAAGACATCAAAACCCACAGGTTTTGATGTCTTTGTTTTTCTCCCAAAAGTTAAGTGGTCCATGAAGTTGCATTAGTAGCGCAGGGAGACCCAAATGCCCTTGACTGCCGCCCGGTTCAGGAGCTTACCCGTCACCATTGACAGCGTGGTTCGTTAAAGAGGCAAGGAGCATCACGAACATCAAGTGTGGTTCGTTAAAGAGGCAAGGAGCATCACGAGCATCAGAGGAGCATCATGAGCATTACAAGCATCATGAGCATTACAGGCGGAGAGATGAGGCGCACACGCTCCACCCCTGTGCTAACCTCCCTGACATGCGGGGTCAAGTCCAGCCTGCAACAGACAGGTCGATGTAAATTGGAGGAGGTATAACAATGACAAAGCGCGAGCGGATATTCTGTCAAACAGGCGTCTTTATACTATCACTGGCGGTGGTCGTGCCATTCCAGTTCGCGGCGCAACAATCTGCCCAGGCCCAGCAAGGGCCCTGTCGAACCTTCTCCGAGACGGGCAAAGCGGTGTGTGGCAGGTTCCTGAGCTACTGGCAGGATCATGGCGGCCTGATGCAGCAGGGCTTCCCGCTCACCGGCGAGTTCCAGGAGAAGAGTGAGGTCAACGACAAGATATATACGGTGCAGTATTTCGAGCGAGCAGTGTTCGAGTTGCATCCTGAGAACGCGGCGCCCAACGACGTGTTGCTGTCGCTGCTTGGCACGCAGGCTCTCAAGCAGAAGTACCCGAACGGAGCGCCGGAGCTGCCCGCTCCCGCCAACCCGCTGCCCGGCCTTTCCTTTCCTCAGACCGGTAAGGAGATACGCGGAGATTTCATGACCTATTGGCAGACGCATGGTGGGCTGGCGCAACAAGGCTATCCGATTACGAACCTGGTGCAGGAAAAGAGCGATCTTGACGGCAAGCTCTACACGGTGCAATATTTCGAGCGAGCGGTGTTCGAGATGCACCCCGAGAACAAGCCGCCCTATAATGTGTTGCTCTCTCAGCTAGGGAGGTTGCAAATGATGCGTAAGTACCCGAACGGGTTTGGCGGATCGTCTCCTACCCCCGCCGCCTCTGCCACTCCGACAGGCCAGCCCGCCACATATCCGCAGTATGGGCACGCCTCCGACTACTCATGGCTGGCGGGCCAACTGAGTCAGGAAGGCTCGTGCTGGGTCGTGACCTATGTTTCGCCGTTGGTCGATATACCCGCTGACCAGTACCAGAACCGGCTGGCTCTCTCGCCGGGCACGGCCTGGAGCGCAAGCGCGTTGAAGAGTGGCGAGTGGGTAGTGGCGCAGGGCAAACCGGAGCCGGGCACAGCGAACATGGCCGGCTGCCCCGCTCACGGCTACACCGTAACTTCGTTGCGGCAGAACACGAGCCCGCCGGGCGGCTACCCCCGCTTCGGGCACGCTCCTGATTTCTCGTGGATAGCAGGTCAGGTAAGCTTTACGAAGATCCAGGGCGGCTGCCCCTTTATCCGCTACGATGCGGCGGGCACGAGCGTACAGCCTATCGGCCAGGGCTGGTCGGATGCCTCAAGCCACCTCACGCAGGGAGCCTATGTAGTGGCCTTCGGCCGCATGGCAGGCCCCAACGACGTGGTCCCGGTTTGCCCCGCAAAAGGCTACATGGTAGAGAGGATAGAAGCCAACCCGGCGCCTTAGCCCTAGTGTACCTTCATGTACCTTTTAGCTTTTGAAAGTAGAACAACCAAATCAAAACCCCACAGGATTTTGATTTGGTTGTTCTTGGATAGGTACTTCACTCAATCCCCACATCAACCTTGCCGATAAGCCGGCGTCCGCTTGCGGCGCAAGCGACGTGTAGGCTTACTCCTGTGCGCGATGCTTGGTGTAGAAGAGGCCCCTATAGGTCGGCCAGGCATATATGTCGTTGCTGGCGACGTTCACGTCCTTTATCATCTGGGCGATGCGCAAGGTGTTGAGGAATTGCTGGGCTTCTCGGTTCCCTTTGTCAGATCTTGTGACCTGTGGCAGCCCGCCCACCGCCTGGCTTATTTCCGCGAACGACACTTGTTGCAGCATAACATAGGCGTCCTCGGGCCCGACCTTCTGCGCGCGCTTGTTGAACTCGATCATGAAGCGCCACTGGGCGGGCTCCTTGAGCCTCGTTTCAGGGAATGGCCTGAAGCGGCTATCCACGTCCCAGTATTCCTCGCTGCCGATGTCTGCCGGCAGGTAGCGGGGCGGAGTAGACCCGTTGGTCTGCAGGAAGCCGCGCTCGGTCAAAGTGTCAAGCGCTTGCTGCACCGCAGCGAGGCGCTCCCTCTTCTGCTCAGGCGTCCACCCGCTGCTGGGAGGGGGCATCACGTCCATAACCTTCACCGGGTAGAACCCCACCTTCTGGTCGTAAGTAGAGCCCTTTTCGAGCATCTCCCGTATGTGGCGCCAGGTCAGCTTGATCCAATCTATGTAGTCCAACTTCACCGCCCCCTGTTTTGATTGCACGCCCACGGGCATGCTGCGAACCGTCCGTCTCTCTTTTGACCCTCAAATGCCGGTAGCGCCTGTACGCCTGATGGCGTCAAAGTCCGTCAACGGCACAGCGGTATGTCTTACGTTGCCACTCCGGCTTTCTAGGTACACACCGGCCCAGCCTCTGTGAAACCTGCACTATGCACCATAGTGTCGTGATCAGCCCATGTGGGAGCTGCGCCAGGGCCATGCTGACGCCACTCGCAAGAATAAAGGCGCTGTCTGTGCCGTCGGCCCTGGCACTATTATACTACCATGCTGGATAAGTCCCACAATAAGAGAAAATGGAAGAAGCGAAGATAGAAAGCCGACGCTTTCTATCTTCGCT
>JALYYZ010000087.1 GCA_030945985.1 Chloroflexota bacterium | reverse complement strand
TCCACGAGGCAGAAGATCTACTTGCCGGGTTGGTGTAGACCCAAACCTGTTTCAGCGATCCCACAGCGCAAGAGGGGGATAAGCTCGCATAGAGCCTGGTGCCTTTCAGGAGACCGTCTCGGAATAGAAGTCAGCTCTTGGAGAAGAAAGGATCGAAACCCCGCAGGGTTTCGATCCTTTCTTCTCCTGATGAGGGTTAGCAGGCTCTCCTTACATCTTGTCTTGCCTGTCTTGCCTGTCTTAACAGGCGTCAAAGAAGACTGGCAGTTAGGGAAGAAGGTATTACCTACTATCTTCGAGACCCAGGGTAATGGCGATTTAACATAGGGCTCGTAAAGGAATAACTTTGCACTAATTGCGCAATCGCTTGCGTACCTATTCTTAACTGGGAGGACGCAACTGAAAAGTTATATCTTTACAGACCTTTAGCTGCCGGCGTGCATCTTCGCCAGTAGCTCTTCCAGCCGGTCCATCGTCTCGTCTCCGCCCTCTTGCATGCCACTCTGCATCATGGCGTCGCGATCCTCGATGCTCTGGAAAACGGATATGGTGGTCACTTTGGTCCCGCCGTCATGATCCTCGTACATGGTTGTCTCCAGCGATACCTTGCCCGGCAGGCCCTCATCCTCGTATGTGTAGATAATCCGCAGCGGCGCTTCGATGGTGTGGTAGACGCCGTGGAAGGTCCATTCGCTCCCCTTTTGGTCACTCACTACATAGCGCCAGCTACCACCCGACCAGGGCTCCATCTTATCGACGGTCGTCGTAAGAACGCGCGGCCCCCACCATTGCGGGATGAGTTCAGGATCAGTCATCAACTTGAAGACCAGTTCCCGTGGCGCGTTGAAAATAGAGGTTGCGACGATTGAGTGTTGGTTGGGTTCCGTGACCAGGCTACGGTTCGATATCTTCTTGCTCACTTGCTTTCTCCTTTGATTGCTCACTTGCCTCACTTGTTTGAGTGCGGTTGATCAGGTCTTCCAGGCGATCCATGCGCTCATTCCACAGGCGGCGATAGCCATGCAGCCAGGCATCGATATCATGGAGCGGCGCGGGGTTCAGGAAATGCAATTTCTTGCGCCCGACCTTGCGGGTCGTGATCAGCCCTGCCTGCTCCAGAACATCGAGGTGCTTCATTACGCCAATACGGCTCATCGGCATGGACGTGCATAGCTCGGTGAGCGTCTGCCCGTCGGCTTGCGCCAGCGAGTCGAGTAGTTGGCGGCGGTAGTTATCAGCCACTGCTTTGAACACATGTTCGGCTTCCATAATTCTATTATACGTAACTATATGGTTACATGTCAAGAGTGTGTCGGCCAGATGATCTAATAATAAGCTTTTCGTGGGGCAGGCAACCGGCTGTGGCAGGAGTAGTGGCAGCGACTGTCAGATAGCACATCCGATAGCACATTGGTATAGCATGTGCTGAAGGGTGGTGTGGACAGTTAGATTTCGTATCCCAGGGAGTTGCTAATGATGAGGGCTGAAGAGAACCGGCGGCGCGCCATTGTCGAGAACGTCCGGCCTGAGATTGACGGCGGGCGCTTTCCAATAAAAAGGACAGTTGGAGGGAAGATCGTGGTGGAGGCAGATGCTTTCACCGATGGACATGAGGCTGTATCATGCGTCCTGCTGTACCGAGAAGAAAAGGCGACTGAATGGACGGAAGTACCAATGCAGCCTCTTGTGAACGATCAGTGGAGAGCAGAGTTTGCGGTTACTCAGCTTGGCCGCTACTCCTATACGGTGCGCGCATGGATAGACCCATTCAAGTTCTGGTCACGTAATCTCAGGAAGCGTGTAGAAGCAGGGCAAGACGTAGGCGTCGAGATGCTGATCGGGGCTAAGCTGGTTGAGGAGGCAAGCCATCTGGCAAGTGATGGCGACGTGCAGAGACTGCAACATCATGCCACCTCCCTGAGATCAGGCACCCTGGAGGCGATAGAGGTGGCGCTCTCCAGCGAGTTGGGGGAACTAATGTACCGCCACGCCGAGAGGCGCTACACCACCACTTACGATAGAGAGCTAAAGGTAATCGTCGACCGAGAGCGCGCCCGCTTCAGCGCATGGTACGAGTTCTTTCCACGCTCCTGCTGGTCGCAAGAATGCCGGCATGGCACCTTCAGGGAGTGCGAAGATCGTCTGCCCTACATTGCTTCTATGGGCTTTGATGTAGTCTACTTGCCTCCTATTCACCCGATTGGGCGTACCCACCGCAAAGGGAAGAACAACAACACAGTCGCCGGTCCCGGTGAAGTAGGCAGTCCGTGGGCTATAGGAGCCGAGGAGGGGGGCCACAAGTCTGTAGATCCCCAACTTGGCACGCTGGAGGACTTCCGCCACTTTGTTGGCGCTGCCAAAGAGCAGGGACTGGAGGTGGCACTCGATATAGCCTTTCAGTGCTCGCCGGACCACCCATATGTGAAGGAGCACCCTGAATGGTTCCGACATAGGCCGGATGGCACTATCCAATACGCCGAGAATCCTCCCAAGAAGTATGAGGATATCTACCCTTTTGATTTTGAGACGTCTGAATGGCAGGAGCTTTGGGAAGAACTCAGAAGCGTTGTAACCTTCTGGATAGACCAGGGCGTGCAGATATTCCGTATAGACAACCCACACACCAAGCCGTTGCGCTTCTGGGAATGGCTTATTACAACTGTCAAAGAGGATCACCCCGGAGTCATCTTCCTGGCCGAGGCATTCACCCGGCCCAAAGTGATGTACTACCTCGCGAAGGTAGGCTTCACCCAATCGTATAACTACTTCCCCTGGCGCAACAACAAGACGGAACTGGTTGAATGGTTCACCGAATTGACCACGACTGACGTGCGTGAATTCTTCCGCGCGAACCTCTGGCCCAACACGCCCGACATCCTGACGGAGACCCTACAAATGGGCGGCCGTCCATCGTTCATGTCGCGCTTTGTGCTGGCGGCCACCCTGGGGGCCAGCTACGGCATCTACGGGCCGGCTTATGAGCTAGGCGTGAACACGCCTATGGAGCTGGGCAAAGAGGAATATCTAAACTCGGAGAAATACGAGGTGAAGCATTGGAACGTTGATACGCCTGGCAGCTTGCGAGCTCTTATCGCGCGCGTCAACTCTATACGCAATGAAAATCCAGCATTGCAGAGCAACGAGAGCTTGCGCTTTCTCCCCACAACCAACGAACAAATCATCGCATACTACAAAGCTACCCCTGGGCTGGAAGATGTGGTTATTACCGTGGTCAATCTCGACCCACATTACGTCCAGTCTTGCACTATAGAGATGCCCATCGAAGAGTTGGGCCTCGATCCGCAGCAGCTATACCAGGTACATGACCTGCTCACGGACAACCGCTACTTCTGGTCTGGGCGCTACAATTATGTTGAATTGAATCCACACAGCCTTCCGGCGCACATCTTTCGCCTGCGACGCCTCACTCAAAGCGCGCAAGGTATTGACCACTACATATAATAAACCGAGGTAGCTGTACGATGAACCAGGCAACTACACTTATGGTGACCTCTTCCTGGGAAGAGCTCTTTCATGAAGAGCATAGATCGGATGTAGAGGCAATACTGCCTAACTATTTACCTGCGCGACGCTGGTTCAGTGACAAGGCACGCACTATAGAGTCTGTGCGAATTGTAGACGCTATTTTGCTTCCGCTCGGGCCCTCCAACGCTTATTTGACCATGATAAAGGTTGAATACAGCGAAGGTAAGCCGCAGACCTATGTGCTGCCTGTGACCTTTGCAGAAGGAGCGCGCGCGATGCAGATAGAGAACAGAGCGCCACAGGCCATCGTAGCCCGTGTGCAGGTAGAAGGAGCCGGTGCTGACAACACCTCAGCAGGCATGTTATATGACGCCACCTGGGACGGCAACTTCGCCACCACGCTACTAGAGGCTATCTGCCAGGGGAGCCAGTTCCCTGCGGCTTCAGGAGAAATCAAAGCCTGGGCAAGCGACACATCAGGCGAGGCGTTGCAGGAGGCGAAAACGCCCCTGGAATCTCGTATTATGGGAGCCGAGCAGAGTAACACATCGCTGGTCTATGGCGACCGCTTCATCCTGAAGCTCTTCCGACGCCTTGAAGGGGGCACGAGCCCCGACCTGGAGATTGGCCGCTTCCTGGTTGAAAAGGGTTTCAGCCATACCCCTCCGGTCTTAGGCGCCATAGAGCAGCATCGCAGAGAGGGTGAGCCGCTAACGCTGGCGATCCTGCAGGGCTATGTACACAACAAAGGAGATGCCTGGCAATATAGCCTCGATGCGCTGGAAGGGTACTTCAGCCGAGTCGAAGAGAGAAAGGATGAGAGCGAGAACAGGGATATAGAGGCGACCCCGACAGGTCATCTGCTCGACTTGCTGGGCAAGACCCCTGCCGGCGTACGCGAGGCGATTGGCCCGTACCTGGAGTCGGCGAGTCTGCTAGGAAGGCGCACTGCGGAGATGCACCTGGCCATGGCGTCCGATCATGAGAACCCCGCCTTCGCGCCCGAATCGTTCTCTATGGTGTACCAGACGTCCCTTTATGATTCGGTTATGACCATGTACGAAGAAGCGATTCATCTGCTCAGCGGCCGGTTGAACGATCTGTCAGGAGCTGCGCAACTTGCGGCGCAAGGAATTCTGGACAGCAGAGAAGAGCTTCGCACACGCCTGCAGCCCATGCTGGAGCAAGAAATCCCGACTACGCGCACCCGCGTGCATGGCGACTATCATCTGGGGCAAGTGTTGTATACGGGCGATGATTTCATGATTATAGACTTTGAGGGAGAGCCTGCGCGACAACTCAGTGAACGCCGGTGTAAGCACTCGCCATTAAAGGATGTCGCGGGGATGCTGAGGTCCTTCCACTATGCGGCTAATGCTGCGGCCATGTCTAAAGTAGAGGATGTCTCCGAGTTGCCGGGTCATGCAGACGCCTGGTACAGGTGGGTCAGCGTTGCGTACCTGGAGGAGTACTTGAAGGTAGCTGGGCCGGCAGACTTCTTGCCCCGCGCCCCCGAAGAGATCAGATTGCTGCTGGACGTTTACCTTCTAGAGAAAGCCACTTACGAGCTGCTTTATGAACTGAATAACCGCCCCGATTGGGTGCGGATACCACTTCAAGGAATCACGCAGCTCATAACGTGAACCGTCATAGGATCAAATCAGGCAGCAGACGTGCCATCGTGGAGGGTGATCTGCACATTTCTTTGGCTTGAGGCTGGGGAGTGGCGACACTGGACAGGGGTCGCAGAAGTGGGCAGCAGCGGGCTGAGAAAGCAAGCTCCACTCTCTCCCCTCATGTCGGAAGAGTTATACCCTTTCCACACGTTTGACCCTGCTCTGTGCAAACCGTTATAATGGCCCCGCAGCTACGGAGAATGCATGAGAAGATCAAAGAAGGCATATTCGTAGCATACGCGGCATCAGGGGGGAATATTGCAGGCTCTGGAGCGTTTTGAGGGATTTGTCGAGCGGTTGATGGAAGGGTCGTTTGCGCGTCTCTTTCGCAGCCCGATCCAGCCCGCCGAAGTAGCCAAGCGGCTCGAACGAGAGATGGAGGCGCACCCGACCATCAGCATAGGCCGCACCTACGTTCCCAACCATTACGAGGTGAGCCTCAACCCCGAGGACTTCGCCGAGTTCGAGCCGTTCAGGCATTCTCTTGAACACAATATGGCAGAGTTCATCACCGACCTGGCCGGTGAGCGTGGCTACTCGCTGGTGGCCCGCCCTAATGTTACGCTACAGCCAAGCAGTACCGTCCCTAAGCGCGGAATCGAGGTCACAGCGCGACTGAGCGATGCCCCCGCGTCAACTACGGCAGGCACTCAACGGGTCGGAGAGAGTGCCACGCGCAGGGAAAGAAGCGCAGCAGCAGAGCCACCTTTGGCACCAACCCATTCCATGCCCCAGGTCGCCGCTATGAGGCCTGGTCCAATAGGCGTACAAAGTGTACAGGGTGGACAGGGCGTGCCGGCTACTATGGGTGCGGTGATGCCCAGGGCAGCCTTGGTGCCGTTGGAAGGCGACCTGGCGGGGAGAGAGTTTGAGGTCGCAAAAACTCTGCTTACAATCGGACGGGGACTTGATAACGAGCTTGTGATCGATGACCCGCGTGTATCTCGCCACCATGCACAGGTAACCTTCAGGCACAGTCACTACTTGCTTCGGGATCTACGCTCCACCAATGGTACCTTTGTGAACAATCAACCTGTGGAGGCCGTGGTACTCGCATCAGGCGATCTCCTTTCCATAGGCGGGTTCGAGTTACGGTTCCAGCAGGAGTAGCACATGAAGGAGAAGCTATAAGCGCGTCGGTAAGAGATAGGCACACCATGTGTGCCTTTTCTATCCATCCGCTGTGCTAAGATGGGGCTACAAAATCTGAACTATGCCTAACTTTGAGACCTTACCATTTGATATATTTATCCTGGCGCTGCGAATCGCCTTTATAGGACTGATTTACCTTTTTTTGTGGCAGGTAGTAAGAGTTATAACGCGTGACCTGCGCCAGGCTATTGCGGTCGATGCTACGCAGCAGAAGCCCAAGTATGGCAGGTTAGTTGTAATAGAGCCTGGACAAAGCCGCATGTCGGCAGGTACTATCTTCACATTGCAGGCAGTGACTTCTCTGGGCAGAAAGCCGAGCAGCACCATCGTACTTGATGACGACTTTGTTTCTGGGGAGCATACATTGATAAGCTGGCGGGATGGGCGGCCCTGGTTGGAAGACGCCGGCTCAACGAACGGTACGTTTCTTAATGACTCAGAGATAACACGTCCTGTGGCCCTATCGGAAGGCGATATAGTAGGTGTCGGAGGCGCACGGCTAAAGTGGACAGAGGCATGATCCCGCATATCAGTAATTATAGGGCGTAGACACTCGGTGCGGTCACATTGGCCTTCCGGTCCACAATATAAAAAGAGGCAAATATGAACGAGGAAACAGACAAACAAAATAGAGAACTCGATCATGAACCGGCGTGGCCACAGAGGCCACCTACGCCCAGACCTGAGCCGGTGCGTCCGCGTCTTGATCCACCCAGCGACCACGAGCGCACGTCCGATGGGCAACCATCCACGGGCACAAAATGGACCTCAACACCTACATTATATAGCCACAACCCTGCGACCACGCAGCCCGATCCAAGCAAAGAAACGTTGCTGCTGCCCGTTGTAGAGACATCTCGCTTTGGCGGCAGGCAGAAGGCAGAGCCACCCAAGGCAAGGGTGCAACAAGGAGTGCAGACCTCCCAAAAGAGCAGCCGCGAACGAACACCAACAAGTGCGCCACCGCCTGTTCCTGCATCTCCTACATCTCCCGCCTCTTATGAAGAACGGTATAGTTCCCATGTCGAGCAGGAACCTACTAAGCTATACAGTGCTATACCGGTGCCAACCCAGGCTAATGGCAGGGGAGCTAAGGCAGCGGCAACTATCACACCGCAGTACCCTACGGAAGTAGCACGCAGGCACCCATTCCGTTGGATGGTATGGACACTGCTCGGCATAGTTGCCATAGCTCTGATTGTGGGTACGGCCTTTACCCTCGCATGGCAGGGACAATACGCCGGCAAAATGTATGCCGGAGTGTCGGTGCTCGGTATACCTCTGGGCGGCAAAACAACCGATGAGGCCAGGAAGGCCATCAGCGACAAACTACAGCCATTTCTTGCGCAACCTGTGGTATTTGCGTGGCAAGGCAAAGAGTGGCAACCGAACTCCGAGCAGATTGGCCTCAAACTCGACATAGACTCCACAGTAAATGAAGCGTTTTTAGTCGGGCGTAGAGGGGACAGCTTCGGCAGCGCATCTCAGCAGTGGTTGGCGAGCCAGCAGGGCTACAACATTCCGCTGACGGTGCAGTTTAGTGAGCCTGATCTACAGAACTACCTGAACACCATAGCCGGCAACGAGATAAACCAGATGCTCTTCGATGGAGATGTACGCCTCAACGGCACGATTATAGTAGCCCTTGCCGGCAAAGAGGGGCGCGCCCTGCGAACATATGACGTGATCCATGCCGTGCAGCAGTCGATTGGCAAGCTACAGCCAGGTACAAAGGTTGAACTGCCCGTAGATATCACTCAGCCCACAG
>JALYYZ010000066.1 GCA_030945985.1 Chloroflexota bacterium | reverse complement strand
AGGCATGTCAGGCCCGAGCTCGTCATGCATATTGTCCCGGCTGATAGAGCGTGTGCGCCTGCTGCTTGTTTTCTGGGTCGGGAAGTTGTTAGCACGTGTAAGCCCTTGCCCAGAAGGAGAGCACTTGGTTGGCAGCGTCCCGATCATGCTATAATCCTTCCGCAAACATATAAACTAGTATGTATTTTCGTGTTTGCGGAAGGATTATCTTATGGCCTTGATCGACAGGGTGTTGCGCCGTAGAATTGCGGCCAAGCTGGAGCAACTGGCTGCCTACGGCCCCTTCTCGGTAGATATTGCTCGTATGCTCAATGAGCAGATCACCGTCTCGATGACATATCACTCAAACGCCATCGAGGGCTCCATGATGAACCAGACGGATGTGGACCTTGCACTTGGAGGCTATCGCATACCGGGCGAACATACGGCCGAGGAGATCGCCGAGACGGTGGGCCACGCGGCCGCATGGCACCTCGTTGAGAGCGACGTGGCATTAGGCAATCCTATGCGTGCTGAGCTGATCCTGGAGCTACACAGCCTGCTCAAGCCGCTAGACGCACAACGCGGCAAGTGGCGAACGGGGCAGGTTTACATAAGAGGAGCCGAGCATCTACCGCCCCGTGCCTCCGAGGTGCCTGGTTATATTGAGGAATGGGTGCGTTATGCCAACGGTGAAGCGAGCGATGCAGTCGAGCAGGCGGCCATCGCACACGCGGGGTTTGAGGTAGTCCATCCTTTTCTTGATGGCAACGGGCGAACGGGGCGGTTGCTCCTCAACTGGATGTTGCTGCGAGCGGGCTACCCACCGGCCGTCATCAGGGTTGAGGAGCGCAGCCGCTACATCCAGGCCATTGCCGCCGCGTCGCCGCCGCATCCTCTCATGTATGCTCCCCTGGCCCAACTGGTAGGTGAGCGAGTGGATGCCTCGCTCACCCTCTACCTTGCTGCTCTTGTGCCTGACGACCGCTATCGCGAGCTGAGTCTGGAAGAGGCATCCACCGTTGCCGGCATCAGCGCTCGCCGTCTGCGTGGGCTTGCTGCGGAGGGGAAGCTGGAAGCCCACAGAAAGGGTAAGCTATGGGTTACATGGCCTGCCGCGCTCGAGACATACGTGGCGACCCGCAACCCTGTGGGCAAGCCGTCGGACGAAGGCTTATCTTAGGGCGCACACCCCAACACATGACAAACTTCGCTTCTACGACCGCGCCGAACCCACTGATCTACCTAGTTCAACCTCATAGACCTCCTGGGAAAAGAACGCTTCGTTCCAAGAACAGACAAATCAAGACCCGCAGGATTTTGATTTGTCTGTTCTTCTTTCTAATGCTAAAAGGTCCATGAAGCTGTACTATTAAGACGATATGGGCCAAAAATAGGAGATACGCACGGGGGATCAGAGGTAGAGGGCAGAAGCGGCGAGTGCCTCATCAGGCTTGCCGAGGAACTCCCCAGATGGGAAAGTCGACAGTACGTATTTCTCGCTGCTGTAAGCATAGAAGGCGAAGCCCCAGCGATCATCCCCTCCGAAGTAGCGCAGCCGGCACAGGTGTGTGGGCGTGTTGCGTAGGCGCTCGATCATCTGCTCTCGTGTCTCTGGATAGCCAACTGGCGGCCACGTCTCCGGCACTGCGGGCTCGGTGTAAGCGTCAATATAGCAGAACTGGCCCTTGAACCTGATCTCCAGCCGTGTGAACCGGCCTGCCAGATGCTCGCGGGTGTATTCTCGCAGGCGCTGCTCGGTCGCTACTTTGACCCGCTCCGGTATCTGTAGACCGCCCGAACCTGGATCGAAGGCCCATGTGCCCCTCGGCATTGCCAATCTCCTTTAGTCACTAATCTACGTTGAATATTGTGCCGAAGCATGGTATAGCAAAGCGTTGTGGCAACGTTGCGATATTTAGCCCCCGTGTCCTGCCTTCACCACACTTTTCTGCACATCTACCCCAGTTGAGATAATTGCTCGGTACTCGTCCACCAGTCGTGTGTGGTCACGCGCGAACGTGCCGTCGAATTGCATTCGCAACGAGTAGAGGCCCATGGGCGCAAGGTACGCCTCCAGCGGCAACTGCTCGAGGCTGTTCCAGCCCATGGCTCTTACCAGTCTGGAGACTTGCGCCATGTCGAGCAGAGGGGGTCCCTGCCTTGCGATGAACTCCTCTATTGGTCTTGCGCCTGCGCGATACGACCAGTCGATCAGGTCAAACAGGGGCCACCATGTATATCCTACGAGCGGCACACCTTCCGCCCTGAGCCTGCCGACGGCCTCGACAGAATCATGTAGCCAGCGACTACGCTGATCGATACTCCCGTTAGTGCTCGTCTCGGTAATCATTACCGGCTTATTGTAGCGCCCGGCGAAGGCACGAACAGCTCGCTCCAGCCCTTCAGTGCCTGCCCATAAGCGCTCGCCCACGACGCTGGTTCTATCTTCCTTCAGGACGTGCGCCGAGAACTCGGGGTAGTAATTTACGCCCACTATATCGATCTCCACCGCGTTCTCTATGTGCCAGGCGAGGTCGTGCTCCGACATGCCGTTGCTGAGCAGCCATTCCAACAGCATGTGGTCACCATCGACACGCCCTGTAATCAAGTCTGTTACTGCGAAAGTACGCGCCGTCCTAAGCGCTGCAAGCTTTTCCATCTCGGGTGTGGCGGCTAGCGACTCGCCTGCAGCGTCGACATTTACTATCACGGCATTTGGGTCTTGCTCGCGGATAGCTTGCACCGTAAGTGCCATCCCTTTCGCGAGCGCGCGCAGCACCTTGACGGAGCCATCGTCGCCCCGCAAGTAGGGCGGCCAGATACCCCGCTCTCCACAGAAATCCATGGTTATGAGCGGCTCGTTGAGCGGGGTGTAACAGGAGAGTAGCGACTTGTACCGTGACGCGAACTCAGCAGCATAGGCGGCCACTCTCTGGGGGTAGGAGCTATTGAGGAACTGGTTGTCCAGCCACAAGGGCGTGCCGTAGTGCATGAGATCGGCTATGATGACGATGCTCTTGCCGGCGGCATACTGGAGCACATGGTCCACCCACTCCCAGTCGAACTTGCCGGGCGCAGGCTCAACTTTGTACCAGGGCACACCGTAGCGCATGGCGCGCACGCCCAAGTCGGCGGCGCGGTCGATATCCTCGCGCCAGTATATGTAGTGGTGGGTCAGGGCATACTCGTCCAGTACCCGCTCGCCGATCCGCTCGGTCTGGGCCACGAAAGTATCTTCTATCCCCGTGGCCCAAACGAACCCCTGGGGGGAGGTCGAGAATATCTGCGATCCGCTGCTCTTGTGCATGTCGGGGGGGACGCCGTCGACATGGCTCAGAGC
>JALYYZ010000382.1 GCA_030945985.1 Chloroflexota bacterium | reverse complement strand
GCCTTGTACTGGGGAGTGCGCCAGCCGCCCGACGTGGTGGCGGGCGTGTCGTGCCTCGGGCTGTCGAGGTTGTCCGTACCACTCGCCGGCTCAGGACGGTCTGTAAGCAGCGCCGGGCGAGTAAACTTGCCGAGAGCCTTATCGAGGAGGCCAGGCATTATGATATTGCTTAGATTGAAGAGCATGCCGGCGGGCCCTGCGTAGATGTCACGAGTAGGCGACTCGGCTGCCTTCTCGATGGCCCTTGCCACCTCTGAAGGCGGATAGATAGGAGGCACGGCTCTGGGCGATACGCCCTCCTTCGAGCGGGCATTGGCGTAGAGGGGGGTGTCGATCGTGGCGGGCATCACCAAACAAAGCTCTATGCCGCTGCCCTTGATCTCCGCGCGCAATGCCTCCGTGAGCCCGTTGACAGCAGACTTTGAAGCCGAGTAAACGGACATAAGTGGGAGTGGCCGCCGAGCCGTCATCGATGTGACATTTATAATAGTGCCTTCGCCCTGCTCGCGCATAATAGGGAGCACAGCCTTCATGCCATGCACTTCCCCCCAGAAGTTTACGTCGAACAGGCGGCGCGCCTCCTCCAGATCGGTCTCCTCAAAGTCTCCAACGATCAGCACGCCCGCGTTGTTCACCCAGGTGTCTATCCTGCCGTAAGTCTCCGCCGCCAGGCGGGCAAGAGCTTCCACTTCTTCAAACTTCGATACGTCAACAGGCACCGATGTGGCCTCGCCACCTGCCGCTTTGATTTCAGATACGAGGTCGTCCAGCGCCTCGTCACGCCGTGCAGAGACAATAACTTTGGCACCCCTGCCGGCGAGGCGCATAGCGGTCTCGCGTCCAATACCCGAGGACGCGCCCGTTATTACTACTACCTGATTGTCCAATGGTCTTGCCATAATTTACACCTCTTTCATAAGTTGCCGGTCCTCGGCAACAGTATTCATTAGCGCCGGCACACATCAAACTCTCAGGCTGCCGGCCCATGAGCCTGAACCCATTGAGTCCAGGTTGCTGATCTGCTCACGAATCTGCTCGATACCTGGGTTAGCATCTGCTGCAAGCTCGGGTCTGTTGCCTTTTCCAGCCTATGTCTGTGACCTTTCCGGAGTTGGTCCTCCGCGTCTTATATGCCGCCAAGTTCGCACATCATCTTCTCATGCATAATCTTGATTGGCATTTTGTGAATCCAGACGGTTATCTATTGCAAGTGCAGCTCATGGACCTTTTAGCCTTTGAAAGTGAGACAATAAACCAAAACACTGCGTGTTTTGGTTTATTGTCTTGGAAAGTATCGCTCTTGCCCCAAGAGGTCGCTTGAAGAGACACCAGGGAGGTGAATATCTCACCATTCACCTAGTAAGACATGCAAAGGCTGTGCCAGATTCATGAGTGACAGGCACAAGGGCTGACCAATCAATCTCAAATCTAGCAAGCGGCAGAGACAAAGGGGATATGCGGCAACGCGACCGAGGATCTTGTAGCGACCTATTGGGAAAGAGTGCTCATTTCCAAGAACAAACAAATCAAAACACTCTGTGTTTTGATTTGTTTGTTCTACTTTCAAAAGCTAAGAGGTCCATGAAGATGCAGTAGACTGAGCAGAGAACAGAATTGGGACATACTGCAGGGATGCGATAAGTTGGAGGGCAGGAATTGCCGTGTAGGCTAGTCTCCAGCCGTGCGAACATTGGTATTCTCCCATGCGGTGGTCGTCCAGGCATCACTGGAGCCATCAGTTGGTATCCAGGGAGGCAAGTCCACGACGATGCTCTCGGCCATTGCGTGTACATAGGGCTCATACATGTCGCGCAGTTTAGCCAGTTCCTGCCACATCTGGGCGTCGTTCTTTAGAGGGATACCTACGCCGGCTAGCTCGGCGAGCAGTTTTGTAAGATCTTCAGGCGGCAAGCGGTCGTACTTGAGTGGCGACGGTTTGGCCCGTATTATCTGGCTAAGGTCAACTGTGGCGTGCCGTGCGATGGCAAAGGTAAGGCGCGCCTGACGCGCGGGCGGGCCCTTACCGCCCGCCATCAGCAGCGCGCAGGTATCGAGTATCGCAGTGATAGCCGTTAGCCACGATTGGTGCTCGTGCTGCGACCTGAAAAAGCAGAGCACTGGGTAAGATAGCTGGCTCTCCAGCAACTCCGCCGACCAGCGTTCCCACTCGGATAGGAAAGCGACCACGGACGTTTCATCATAGCCAACGCCATGACGCCGCAGCAGTTCCCCCGCAGTGGGTGGCGACCCCGCACGCGCATCGAGGAGCGACACATTGACCTCGCGCCGAGAAAAAGCCTGGTTGAGCGCAGGTAGGTAGCCGATGATGAGAGCCAGAAAGGCGAAGCCCATGCCTGCCTCTACGACGGCGAGCAGCCGCGCCAGCGCGCTATGTGGCGTGACATCTCCCAGGCCAAGCGTAAAGAAGGTGGTACCGCTCATGTAAACATCGGTGCCGAAGCCAGGGTTCGCGTCAACTCCTGCGAGGCTCGACCCGGCCGCGTATTGGAGTAGCGCAAAGCCCAGCAGCAGCCCCACTGCCCACATAGCCACCAGGGCAAGCAGCGAGAGAGGTCCGAAGAATCCGAGGAAGCTCTCGCGGGTTCCCCCGTTGTGCATGCGGCTAGCCACCGAGCGGTAAGGCTGCCACGTCAACCTGTAGAAAAGGCTGGTAAGCCTGATGGGACCCACCACGCGGCGCGGCAAGATGATGGTCAGAAACGCATCTGCCAGCACAACAACGATCATTATCACACCAACCAAACCGGCAACTATAGACATAGAAGCACCTGAAGTAAGAACCATGCCAGGGTTCCGCATATGGCAGCAAGCCCTACGCAAAACCCTGGCCTAAAGATCGAGCGTGAAAGTTATTTCAGCCTGGGCAGCACCTTATCTATGAACCTCTGCATGCCGCCCATGTTGGGGTAGTCCAT
The DNA here is from genome assembly GCA_030945985.1 of Chloroflexota bacterium. Classification (GTDB taxonomy): domain Bacteria; phylum Chloroflexota; class Chloroflexia; order QHBQ01; family JADMIH01; genus JADMIH01. The sequence goes on along the minus strand of JALYYZ010000382.1, from coordinate 4,647 downwards.
GAAGCGGATCATAAAGTGGTCCACACCTGCGTCCCTGAAGGATTGAAGCTCTTGCGTTACTTCGTCAGGGTTGCCCGCGACGATGTGCAGGTGGTCCCAGCGCGTGGCCTTCGAGGAGTCTTCCTCCACGCTTACCCATGTCACCTGGCCGTTCACCACGGTATCGGGGTCGCGACCCACAGAGGCGCAGTGATCCCTCAGCACGCTTAGTTTATGCTTGAAAATATCTACTGTGGCGATATCGGCGCACCACCAGTCCCCGTGCTCGGCCACAAGCTTGAGTATCTTCTTTTCACCCATGCCGCCTATCATCAATGGTATATAGCTGCTGGGCAGGGGCGAGGAGAAAGCGCCGTCGATACTGTAATACTCGCCCTTGAAAGTGGCGGGACTTTCGTTCCACAGCGCTTTGAAGATCTTGATCGCCTCTTCCGTCTGTTTAGCGCGTTCGCCCGCCGGTAAGAACTCGTAGCCATACTCATGGTGCTCGCCGGGGTTGTTGCCGGCACCGACGCCCAGTATGAATTTGCCATCGGTGAGCAGCGACATATTGACCGCCAGCTTAGCCAGGTAAGCGGGATTGCGAAAAGCCTGACCGCAAACCATCGTGCCATATCGCAGGCCCGTGTGGCGTCCCGCCAGCCAGGCCATATTTGTAAAGCACTCAAGGTGCGCCTTATCGCCCCAGCCCATGTGGTCCTCTACCCAGATGGTGTTGAAGCCGCCCGCGCGCGCTGCTTCGACGTGCTTCTCGTTAGCCGCAATCATATCGCGCGCTATGCTGATGTCCCTGTTCTCCAGTCCCTCAGGCGTGTTGAAGAGAGCGGGCTGCATAACCCAGCCAAAGGTAAGATTGCTATCTTTCTTCCTCGTAGTTTCGGCCAAAAGTGATCGCCTCCTGCATAAAGTAGTCTCAGCAGGCAACAGCAAGGGTGGTGCCAGGGAACGGAAAAGACCGTTCCTCAGATGAGGAACGGTCTCTCCATTTGCGTCCGCCATGTCTATCTAGTGAGCATACAGCGGGGTAATGGTGAGTTTATTTTACGGATGTACAGTCGAGTTGTACTCATCGAGGTTGTCGTTAGCCTTGCCTGCAGCCGCATCGAGGGCGGCCTGCGCCGAGGCGGATTGGCCCAGGAGGAACTGCTCCATTGCTCCCTCCACCAGTATGCGGGTACCGGCAAAGGTGCCGAACACAGCGCCTGCGGTTGCAGGGGTCTTCGGACTGCGGTGCAGTTCGTCAACAGCCACCTGGAACTGCGGGTACTTGGCGATAGCGGCCTTCATCTCCGGCTGGTCGTAGGCTGCGCGACGTGTAGGATAGTAGCCGGTATTGGAGGCGAAGAAGGACTGCGTCTCGGGTTGCGCGACGAATTTGGCGAACTGCCAGGCGCCTTCCTGCTGGTCGGCAGTGCCCTGATCGGTTATCCAGAGCGAAGCGCCACCGATTATCACGCCACCTGTAGCGCCTGCCGGCCTGGGAAGGGGGGCCACGCCTACATCTACCTTGCCGCCTGCCGCTGCAGCCTGGGCCACGTAACTGCGCAAGTTGGCGATACTCTCTACTGCCATGGCTGCGTCACCCCTGCTGAAGTTCGCACCCATTGTTGTGCCGTTGGTTGTGCCGCTAGCGCGACCCACACTACGACCTACGCCGGTATCCTGTAGCTTCTTGAGCAGGTTTAGCCAGTTCTGGGCCTCAGGCCGGTTGAACATCAGCTTGGTGGCGCGATCGCTGCCACGGCCGTTGTTGGGGTCGGCGAAAGTAACATTCTGCAACGCCAGTTCCTGCTCCAGGATCCAGCTGTAAAGGGTAAAGTCGACGCCGCTGCGCACAAGCTTGCCGCTGCTGTCCTTCTTGGCGAGCTTGGTAGCGGCAGCCACCAGATCGTCGTAGGTCTTGGGCGGGTTGTTCGGGTCGAGACCCACCTCTTTGAACGCATTCTTGTCGTAGTAGAGCACCGGCGCCGAGCTATTGAACGGCATAGAGTAGAGCTTGCCGTTGACTGTATAGTAGCTCGCCACAGCAGGCTCAAGGTCTGCGACCAGGCTGCCCTGGTTGTCGCGATCAACGAAGTCCTGTACCGGCTTGATGCGCTTGGTGTCGATCATGCGCTGGGTGCCGATATCATAGATTTGCACGATGTTGGGCAGCGCGCCACCGGCCAGGCTGGTGTTCAGCTTGTTGATGGTGTCGTCGTAGTTGGGCTGCTGTATCGCATCGATGTAGTATTTCGTCTGGCTGGTGTTGAACTTGTTGACCACCTGCTGCACGATGTTGCCGTTAGCGCCCGTTAGGCCATACCAGAAGGTGAGCTTGAGAGATCCGGCCGGCTGGGGTACGGGAGGGAAAGGCGTAGGCGTGCCAACAGGGCCGGGCGTGCCGGATGTGCCGGGTGTGCCGGCAGTTGGAGTAGCCTGCCCGTGCTTGAGGTTGTACTGGAAGCGGCCAAGCAGAGATAGGAGCACGTCGTTCGGGGCGGCGTTCTCTGGGTGCATCTCGAACACTGCTCGCTGGAAATATTGCACCGTATATGTCTTGCCGTCTGTGTCCGACTTCTCCGTGAACTCGTCGGAAATCGGGTAACCTTGCTGGGCCAGGCCACCATGGTTTGTCCAATAGGTCAGGAACTTACCGCCCACGGTGTGGTTGGTCTGAGTGAACTTCTGGGCTCCTGCTGAGGTATTGACGGTCTGATTGGGAGCACCGTTAGGATACTTGCGCCCATACTGGAATACGCCGAGCAGAGATAGGAGTACGTCGTTCGGGGCGGCGTTCTCAGGATGCATCTCGAACACTGCTCGCTCGAAATACTGGGTGGCGTAGGTCTTGCCGTCGGTATCCGACTTCTCCTGTAGAACGTCGGAAATCGGGTAACCTTGCTGGGCCAGGCCACCATGACCTGTCCAATAGGTCAGGAACTTGCCACTGACGGTCTTCCCTGTCTCAGGGAAGGTATGGCTCGTCTCCTGAGCGCGCACCCCTGGGGTCAAGCCTTGTAGTGGCGATAGCGCCATCCCTGACAACAAGAGTAAAGAAAGTGCCCGGAACTTGCGGGACTGTAACATTTTTTGGAGCCTCCCTCTATGTATAAATCTCATCGCAAAATGAGGGTAGTTTTCTTCTGGTAATCAGAATTCAGATCCTGGTTCTTGACTGTACGTGTCGTTTTAGAGCCCTACATCACCCCCTCTCCACTGTTATTTACTGTTAGGTGCTGTTTCAGGTGCTTCGTGTCCCTGACACGAGCATACGCGCCCTGCCCCTAGCCTTTCACGGCTCCCGCGGTCAAACCTTCTACCAGTTGCTTCTGGGCCACGATGAGTAGCACAATAGTGGGTACCATCACTACAAGGGTACCCGCCATCTGCATATTGAACAGAGCCACCTCCGACGAGCGAAAGGCCGTAATGCCCACTTGCGTGGTGCGCCACTCGGGACTGTCGGTAACGAGCAGGGGCCAATAGTACTGGTTGTATGTGTTGAGAAAGGTATAGACGGCAAGCGTGCCCAGAGCAGGCCTGGACAACGGTAAGAGGATCGACCAGAGGTAGCGGAACCTGCCGCAGCCGTCTATAATAGCCGCTTCGTACAGGTCGCGAGGTAGCTGCATAAAGTACTGGCGCAGCAGAAATATGCCGAAACCGCCCGCAATGAAGGGCGCTATCAAGCCCTGGTAGCTGTCTTTCCACCCCAGGCCCACAACGGTGAGGTAATTAGGCACTATAGTGGCTTCCCAGGGTATCATCAGCGTGCCCAGGAAGAGCAAGAAGAAGAACGCCTTGCCTGGGAAGCGAAACGTGGCGAGGGCGTAAGCGGCCAGCGCCGATGTAACGAGCTGGCAGACTGTGACTGCACCCGCCACCACGAACGAGTTGAGCACCCAACGACCGAGGTTATGCTCCTGCTTAAAGACGGCGCTGAAGACACCCCAGTCGAGGTTGCCGAAGTCGGGCAGAAGGTTGGGCGACAAGGTCGGCCCCTGTAGTGCTAGGGACAAAGAGAAGAAGAGAGGGAAGAGTAGCACCAGCGCCGCTGCTATCAGCAGTAGGTAAAGGACTGCCTTTTGTGCCACGGCCAGAGCGGTGTTATTGCTCGCCGGCAAGCGCCGTATTGTTGGATTTTGCACTGCCATAAATTCTCCTACCGCAAGGAGCCCGGACTCAGGGTCTGATCCTGGCCTCGACTCTCGGTTCTTACTGGTCCTGGTTCTTACTGGTAATGTACCCTTCGATCAAGTAGGCGGAACTGCATGATGCTCAAAGCGAGCAGCACAAGAAAGAGCACTACAGCAATGGCCGAAGCGAAGCCGTAGCGATTGTCTTTAAAGAAGGAGCTGAAGAGCGAGTAGACCATAACGTTCGTTGAGCCGTTCGGCCCTTCGTTGGCGATCAGCACGTTGAACTGGGTAAAAGCCTGAAATGAACCTACCGTGGAGATAATCACCAGGAATAGGAGGGTTGGGCTCAGCAGTGGGAAGGTAATCGAGCGGAACTGCTGCCAGGGACTCGCCCCGTCGATACGGCTGCTTTCGTAAAGCTCTTGCGGTATGGCCTGCAATCCTGCGAGCGTGATTATAAAGTTGAAGCCGAGCGTGGCCCACACCGTCATGAAAGCCACAGCAGGCAGGGCGGTCACAGGGTCAA
>JALYYZ010000364.1 GCA_030945985.1 Chloroflexota bacterium | reverse complement strand
CACCAGGGCCGCCCACTACACCCGTCATTATGTTTGTCAGGAAGGATAGGAAGCCTGCCCCGTGGGTCGCGTCGCCTGGGTTCAACCAGTTAGTAAAGTTCGCCTTCAGTGGGAAGAAGTTGTCCAGCGCGACCAATGATGAGCATACCACGGTGGTATAAATCGCAGTAAAGACGGCGATACGTCCCCCGCGCGGGCTGTAGAACCATACACCCAGTCCCCTGGTGTTCCTGTCAACGAAGGGGATGATGGCGACGAGGCCCAGTGCGACCGTGGGTATTATCACTCCCGCGAGGGCGGGATTCATGTGTAGCAGCAACTCCTGGAGGTTCAGGAAGTACCATGGCGCCTTGGAGGGGTTAGGCGTTTTATCGGGGTTAGCCAGCGCCTCCAGTGGCCCGTTGAAGAGAGTAGCGAGAAGCACCAGGTTGATCGTGATGATCACGGCTCCCAGGAATTCGATCACGACCAGGTGAGGCCAAACTTGTACGGTATCTGCCTCTTGATCGGCGGGCGTTGTGGGCCGGCTCCTTGTCGGGGGCGCGAGGACCTTTGAGCCCTTTTGGACCGTTACATTAGGCCCTTGTGATAGCCTATCTCCTGTTGTTGCCATGTGAGCCTCCTCGATTGCTGCACAGTTCTAAATTACTCGTTGCAAACGCCTTAGTTCGCCAAATCCCTACTTGGCTTGCCCCGCAGCCCTCGCGCCGGGCGAGCGCGTGTCCGCGGGCTCGGCCACACGGGAGGTGAATGTTAGTCCTCGTGAGAAGCCATCTTTGCGAATCCGCCAGAAGTGAACTGCCAGGAAAAGACCTGTTACCAGGGGTAACGCTACAACGTGCAGCGTGTAGAACCTGATGAGGGCGTTTTGACCCACGCTGTAATCACCGATCAGGAAGAATTTCACCAGGTCGCCCAGCACCGGCGTCGAGCCCACCATGTTTACACCCACGGTCACGGCCCAAAGGGACAACTGGTCCCATGGGAGGAGGTAGCCTGTGTAGCTGAGCAGGAAGGTGAGCACTAGTAGGATCACGCCGACCACCCAATTAAACTGCCGAGGCGCTCTGAATGAGCCTGTATAGAAGACTCGGCACATATGTAAGAAGACCACGAACACCATGGCATGCGCAGCGTAACGGTGCAGGTTACGCAGCAAGAAGCCGAAAGGCTGCGTCTCCTGTATATCGTGCAGGGTCTGCCAGGCGCGATCTACTGTCGGGATGTAGTAGAACATCAAAAGCACGCCCGTAAGGGTGAGCAGCAGGAAAAGGAAGAAGGAAATGCCCCCCAGCCCAAAGGTGTAGGTCATCTTTATAGCGTCGGGTCGGGTGCGTATAGGGTGGAGGTGCAAAAAGACGCTGTTCATGACCGCGAGAGAGCGGCCACGCACGGATGTAGGCCAGCCATTGCGCACAATGGAGCCTTTAACGTCTTCCCAGGTGCGCTTACCTAACTCCGCGCTCCTGTCTACGCGCTTGCGTATAGGGCCGGGCAGGCGCTGAACAATGTCACCGGGGCGTGGAAAGCGGGGAACCCTGCCCGCCACGTTACGAGCGGCTCTTGCCATTAGATTTCCTCCTCCTCCTCGTCTCTTGTACGTATGGTGCCGATGCGGTCAATGATCACCAGGAGGATGATCGACACGATAATAGAAGGTAGAATAATGAAGGGTTCCAGGTCAACGCCTATGGTCATGGCACCTCTCCTGTTCGCAAGATTGGTTGCGAGTGGGGTCAACCGCATTATATCTTACATAATGTGCAGTGACCAGGCTGTACGCACTAATTGTGCCGCCAAATCGGGTTAATAGTTCATATAAAATAGTCGCGCCTAGCGCGCACAACAATGGAGTATTACCTGAGCGAAATCCAAAGGTGGTGGAAGAGCCTGGGCGCAGCATGATCCCGACGCGGCATACTATATCATACCTGCCACATGTGTGTAAAGGGCTACTGTTTCGAGTGTGCAACGCTCCCATGAGAAGAGTGTGCTTCTCTTTTTGCCGTCCTCACTTAGTCTGCCTGCTAACTGCCTATTTGTGACTACTGCCTCCAGGAGATCCGCCCACTGGACGGGCTTATTCACGTCGGCCAGTAACGCCGCGCCTGCCGTGACTTCGCGTATCACCGGGATGTCTGCTGCTATCACCGGCACACCCGCCGACATCGCCTCGAGAGGGGGCAAGCCGAAGCCCTCGAAGCGGGAGGGGTATGCCAACACCGATGCTCCCTGCACGAGGGCCTTGAGTACGCTGTTCTCCACGAAGCCGACTGTGCGAATCCTGGCTCTCACGTCGGCCGGCAAGCGGGCGATTTCAGGCTCTAACTGGGCCCCCTTCATCCCGCGCGTGGAGCTACCTGTAATGACCATTTCGATGTTCTCGATGCGCTCTGCCAGTATGCCAAACGCCTGCACCACCACATGGAGGTTCTTCCGCCCCACCCAGGGGCCCAGGCAGAGTACATAGGGGTGTTCGGAGTGGTGTTCCGACAGCGCCGCGCTATTCCGAGTGCTCGGGACCATGCCCGTGCCGGACGGTTGGCGGTACTCCGCATCAATACCAGGATAGATCACATGGACCTTGTCCGGGTGTAGGTTATAGAACCGCCGCAAGTCGGACACAGTCGTGTGCGAGTCGGCTATTACAGCTGTGGCTCTGCGCAGCACGCTCGGGAGCATCGCACGAGTAATTGCAAGCCATATACGATTGTAATCCTGTGGGAAACGGCGAAATATAAGGTCATGTACGGTGACTATTAGCTTGCCGGGCGCTGCCAGGGGACCGAGGTGCGATGTAGAGTGAACCACCTGTGGGCGTGTAAGCGCCAGTTGGACCGGCAAAATGCCCTGTGTGTATGTGGGCCACTCCTGTGCTGTGTCCATGAGTCTGTGCGCCCCGCTGTTGCTGCACGCGGGACCATAGCACATAAGGCTGATCCGGCCTTCGGCGGCTAGCCCTTTGAGGTGTTCAGCGAGCTTACGCGAGTATAGCCCCACGCCCGTCGGGTTTACGCCCGCGAAAGAGGTATCGAGGGCTACCCGCAGGGGACGTAGAGATGCGCGTTGCACGCTCTTACTCACACCGGGCAATGAGCCGGTTGGTGGCTAATGCAGCTTTCAACGATCTTTTAGCTTCTGAAAGAAGAACAAACAAATCAAAACTCGCAGGGTCTTGATTTGTTTGTTGTTGGAAACCAGGGCACTTTCCCCAAGAGGTCGCTGGAAGCTGCACTGAGGCGCCGCCGGCAGACAAAGGTAGTAGATTACAATGCATCTTAGTTGTGCTTATTCGACGACATGTGACGGTTCTTGTGGGACGATTACTAAGCAACGGCTATTTCGGTGCTGAACCTGTACCCGACGCCTCGTTCGGTGAGTATATGCACAGGCTGCTGCGGATTATGCTCCAGCTTCTCACGCAGGCGGCGTATGTAGATGCGTAGATAGTCAAGCTCGCCCAGGTATTCAGGCCCCCACACTTTGGTGAGCAACTGGTCGTGCAGAAGTACCTGCTCCGTGTTACGAGTTAGCTGATAGAGGAGCTTGTACTCCGTTGGTGTGAGCTTCACCGGCTTGCCACTAAGAGAGACCTGGTGGGTTGCGTAATTGATAGCGATGTCGCCGGCCTCGAAGCGTCCCTCGCCGGCAGCGGGTGGTAGAGCCTGTGCGCGACGCATCACAGCTTTCATGCGCGCGGTAAGCTCAAGGTAGCCGAAGGGCTTGGTCACGTAATCGTCTGCTCCTAGCTCCAGTCCACGCACCTTTTCAACTTCTTCGCCTCGTGCGGAGATCATTACGACGGGCACCTCTGATGATTCTCTTATACGGCGCAGCACCTCGAAGCCGTCTATATCGGGCAAGGATATATCCAGCAGCACAATATCGGCTCCTTCGCGCTTGAACTGTTCTATAGCACTACGGCCATTGTACAGAGGAACAATGGTTGCATCGGGCCACTGTAGACCAAGCGATATTGTGATTGCCTCAACTATGTCTGCGTCGTCATCTACTATGACTATTCGCACTTTCTCTCTCCAATCGTGGGACTTCTGTCCCGCCCAATTCCCGGGGCAGCCAAAAATAGAAGAGGCTACCCTGGCCGGCTGTGCTCTGCACACCAATCTCACCCCCATGAAGCTCGACAATGGAACGCGCGATGGCCAGGCCAAGTCCGGTGCTGTCGGGCCTTTCATGCACACCTGAACGCCCGTCAGAGGTGTAGTACTTCTCGAATATCCTTTCCTGTTCGCGCCTGGGCACTCCAGGGCCATCGTCTCGTACGAAGCCCCGGACGCGCCCGTCGCGTGCGGTGGCACCCAGACAGATGTTGCCGCCCTGTGGGCTGTATTTATTTGCGTTAGCGAGCAGATTCAATAGTAATTGCTCGATGCGCCTCCTGTCGGCCATGATCTCAAGTCGCTGCCACCTCTCGGAACCGCGCCTGGGCAGGTCGAGTGAAAGGCTCTGGCCTCGCGCGTCAAGGAGGGGCGTTACCTGTTCCGCGATCTCATGCGCGATCTCGCCCAGGTTTATTAGCTCCAGTTGAAGTGAGACACGCCCGGCCTGCAGACGCGCCATATCGAGCAGCTCGTTCACCAGGCCGATAAGCCTATCGGTGCTGCGCTCTATATTCTGTATCAGCTTACCCTCTGTGCGCGCTACCGTGCCGCTCTGTACAGTCAGACTATCGAGGGCCCCTATGGAGGTTTTTATGGCCGTGAGCGGCGTTCTGAGCTCGTGCGAAACGGTTGAGAGAAGGTCTCGCTCCAGTTGCTCGCGCTCTGCCGAACGGATTGCCTTGTCGCGCTGAGTCTCATATAGGCCCGCCAACCTGACGGCCACTGCCATCTGTTGCCCGATGGCAGTTAGCAGGCCGATCTCTGTTTCTGTAAACCCTTGAGACGAGCCTCGCCCAACAAAGAGCGCACCAAGAACCTGTCCGCTCAAGACAAAAGGCACACACGCCACGGTGCATGTAATGCTGTTATCTCGTGAGAGACCTGGAAAGTAGGGCGTCTGCGCGCGCCCATCCTGTGCGCAGTTATATAGCACAGGCTTATGCGTCTTCACCGACTCTTCCAGCATCTGCCACTCTTCTTTGGACAGGCGCGGTGGGCTTGGCTCTTGATCGCTGATAATCAGCATATTTTGTGGTATTGAATTTCCCCGAACCTCCTGTACACCGCCATACTCGCCGGACTCGTCGTACTCTGTGAAGAGCACCGCGAGCCCGCTATCCGCGTGGAGAGCACTGCTTGATACGCGTGCCACGGTGCGCAATAACGCTTCAAGATCGGGCGAAGCTTGCAGAACGGTATTTGTCAGGTTGTTCAGCATCCTGATCTGGTCTGTAGCCTCTTTTTCAGTCTGCACGCGGCTTGCCTCTACTTCAAAGGCCCTCTTGAGACCAGCGGCGGTGACTACAACCATGAGCAGAGAAGTGACCTCCACCACAAGTAGAGGCAGCTTAGCGGCCTCAATAGGCGAGCGACTGGACAGACTGAGTGCGGCGTAGACAACTCCGCATCCGGCTACGAGCAGCATAGAGCGGGTAAGACCTACGCGCAAGGCGGCGCCGATGCCAAGGGCATAGTAGAGAATAATAAATGGACTGAGGAAACCGCCTGTGATTACAATAGCTGCGGAAGCCACAACCCAGTCTAGAGCAAAATGGGCAAAGCCTGGTGAGTGTCGCCAAGGCACGCCTGCAAGCACGATTATCAGGTTATAAAGTACCAGGCCGGCCGCCACCAGCAGAGGTTCTCCCAGGCTGGTCAACCCTGGCGTTGGGATAGTTGAGTGTCCAAAACCGAGGAGGCTCATCACCAGCACAGTTGTTATGCCCAGCGTGCGGATTCCGGCGTCGAGGAGGTCGATACTTGGAACAGCATCGATCTTCCGTGGGTTGGCTCCTTGCATGGCCCGCCCAAAATTACTGCGCGCCTTCCACACCCATGCAGCAGCCTCACTTGCTCGCGCAACCTGATCCCGTCCAACCTGATGGTGGCTCATAAGGTCATTATAGAGGCGCACCGAGGACTTTGCAACATTCTTCACAAACTTTGCCTCTCCTGCCAATAGTACGCTTGCGGGCAGAGCCAGGCTTGTGGTAGATTGCAGCCATGGGTTTCTTAGTTGATATACACGGCACCCTGGCGAACATGGTGAGCCTTTATGCTCTTATCGTGGGATTCTGGGGATTGTTCAATGGCGTCAGGCGTAGACCCCCCGATGGCAACTATAACGGAGCGCTGGCACTGGGCGTTGGGCTCTTTGCTGTTGAGGGAATCGTCGGCGTGTTGCTTGTCGCGTTTGGCTACCGACCCGCCCGTCTGATCCACGTCCTATATGGTATCTCTATTGTGATTACCATTCCGGGTATTTTCGCCCTGACCAGAGGACGGAACACAACCCGCGAGTCGTTGCTGTATGGGCTGGGGATGCTCTTTATCTGGGGCCTTGCGGATCGTGCAATGGAGACGGCTATTCATGGTGGACCCTGATGGAAGAGCGCTCCTGGTTGGCCCGCTATGCTGCGTTTGCTCTGATCTTCGCCGGGGGTGTCGAATGGTTCCTCGGCAGGACGGTTTCGAGGATGGCCGCCGCGCCTGTGATTCAAGGGACGGCCAGATCTGTTATCGAAGCGCTGGGCCGCATAGGTCTTTTCATGGTGTCGCCCACCTTTATACTGGCGGCTCTTATCTTCTTTCTGGGGCTCTTCAACTACCTTTCTGAAGGTGGGCCGGCTCGCAGGTGGCGCACGGCTTTAGTCTCTTACCTGCTGGTATTCGGCGCTGCTTTGCTTGCTCTTCTCTTCCTGAGCAGCACAACATGGCTAGTGATAACCTTTAATCTGCTCTCATTTGCAGCCGTTTGGCTACTCGCGCTCAACTACACCGCCAACGCTTCAGCCACATGGTGGGAACGCTCGGGAGTGCTGCTCGTGGCTCTCGCTTATACCGGCTGGTATTATTACGTGGTGCAGCAGAACGGCATCAACGCGGGCCTAAGCCTGCCTGGCGGCCCTACCCTGGTACTGAACCTGGGCGAGATCTTCGCTGTGACTGCGCCTTTTGCCTTCTTCTTTGCTTACGTGGTGCCGGGCGGGGAATGGAAGCCATGTCGGAGATGGATAGTTCCTGTGCTCCTGGCGCTTGCCTTCTCAGCGGGCAACCTGGCAGATCTCCGAGCTGACATGGGCTTTACGGGCGTATTTACGATCTACTCTCTGGGGTTTAACCTGTTCCTGCCCTGGCCTATTTACGCCATAGCCTTAGCCTTGTACATATATACCATCTTGACTCTTGCCGGCTCCAGCGAGGGAGCGCGAGACCCAAATCGCGCGCTAGGCTTGCTGCTCCTGCTCTTTGCAGGCTACGCGCTCCAGGAGGGCTACCAGCATCTGCTCGCTATACTCAGCCTGATGCTGCTCACAGGTGTCGCCAGGCCATTCTCACCCTTCACAAAGGACTCTTCTGCTGCGGCGAGTGCTGCCCAAATCACCGGCAGTTCGCATGAGCAGCCGGTATCAACTATCGTTTGTTAGCACAGATTCAAGCGACCCCTGAGCTTTATAAAAGGTAACCAATTCATCAAGAAGCGAAGAGTTTTGATGGGTTGGTTACTAGTGCAGCTTCATGAACCTCTTGGGGAAAGAACGATTCTTTCCAAGAACAAACCCATCAAAACTCTTCGGTTTTGATGGGTTTGTTCTTCTTTCCAAAGCTAAAAGGTTCATGAGGCTGCACTAAGAGGCAGCCTTTCACCACTTGAAATCGTCCACATCCTCGTAAAAGCGTTTTGGACGCTTCGACTCCCCTGTTCGGGTGCCTTGATTGGGCCGGACCGGTGATTGTACGGCATTGAACGCTGCGCGTTTTTGATCCCTGATGATCCCTGCGGGACCCGTCCAAAAAAAGTCTGCTACAGGCACGCCTTCCGAGAAATGCTCTTTTACAATGCGGTGCAGCTTGTCTTTGCTTATCTCCTGGTAGTAGATGGGGCCAGGGTAGACGACCATGGTAGGACCCGACTCGCAGTGTGCCTGACAACCTGTCGGCAAGACTTGTACTTGTTCTTCGAGCAG
>JALYYZ010000357.1 GCA_030945985.1 Chloroflexota bacterium | reverse complement strand
GGCATGGCGCGAGCCGGCAGAGCTTATCATCAAGAGCACACCAAAAGTGGGCCAATAGGAGGCGATATATAATGATGCAGACAGAGAAGCAACAATACGGCTTTGGCACGACCCTCGATATGCCGGTTGCGGAGGCGCTAGAGAAGGTAACCGCCGCCTTGAAAGAGGAGGGCTTCGGGGTACTGACCACCATAGACATCAAGCAGACAATGAAGCAGAAGCTCGACGTCGATTTCGAGCCTTACTACATCCTGGGCGTCTGCAACCCGCAACTGGCCCACCGCGCGCTGGAGATGGTGCACGACATAGGCTTGCTGCTGCCCTGCAACGTGATAGTTCATGCTCATGATCAGCAAACCGTGGTTGAGATCGCAGATCCGATAGCGATGCTCGGCATCGTGCACAGCGCGGAGCTTGAGACGGTTGCGCAGGAAGCTCGCTCGAAGCTGAAAACGGCGCTCGCAAGGCTGTCTGACTCTGCCGGCTCGTGAAGTATGTCGCCCTGCCTGGCATGCAAGCGACGGGTTCATCGTGCATCTATTCAATCACTGCACAACAACTATGCAATTGACATCTACGATACTAGCATAGTATATTCACCTGGCGTACACCCACTTACACATCTACCGTAACCTTTTGAGGTTACACTGGTCATGGGTGGCAAGGCGAGCTTGCCAACTCAGCCTCAACATCAATGAGCGGGCCCCTTACAGGGTAGAAATTGTGTGATCCAACACAAGGATGTTGCGCTCTCTTCCCACTGGCCGGCCCGTGCTATATAGGAGAAACTACTTACATGAGGAAATTCACTACGATCATGCTCTCTATCATCGCCCTGGTAGCGCTTTCGCTCGGCTCCGTGGCCGCGCAGGGTCAATCTGTGACGATCAAGCTGAACGAGCTGCACGGGTCTGGAGACTTCGGCACGGCCACCCTCACCGATCTAGGCGCGAACCAGGTGCGGGTCGTGATACAGATGGGCGGATCTATGCCTATGGAGCACAATCACCCCGCGCATATCCATAAGGGCACTTGCGCGGCACTCGACGCCACGCCCGCCTACCCGCTAAACGCAGTGACTAACGGGAAGTCCGACACGACCGTGCCGATCTCGCTGGCATCCCTGATGGCGAGCAGCTATGCAATCAACCTGCACGAGTCTCCGGCCGCGATAACGACCTATACGGCTTGTGGAGAGATTACAGCCCTGAACCTGGCTGGCACGACTTCAGCGGGCGCCTCCTCCAGCAGCACGGGCATGGCAGGTATGACAGGTATGGCAGGCGGCAGCATGAGTGGTGGAGCATCCGCGATGCCCCCGACCGGGAAGGGTGAGGATCCGTTCGTGGGGAGCTGGATGCTCGTGGCCGCTTTGACCGTGACCGGCGTTGGTCTATTCCTTGTTCGGGTGCGCCCTGCTAAGTTGTCATCAACTTCTGCCGACTCAAGCCCTGGCAGCCCGAGATAAGGCGCTGAACGCACGCATGTATGCGCCGATATTACTTGCCGCCTGCGGCATCATGTTGATCGGCCTCGGTGCCTACTTCGTCTTGCTGAGGCCTCCCCTCTTGCCAGAGGACACGCGAGCGATTGAGGCTACCGGTGGCCAGATCACAACACTGGCACCAGGGCTGTCCGCATGGCTGAAGCACGTATTCTGGGTCATGGGTGGCTATATGGCCAGCACCGGCGTGTTGACCATATATGTCGGCCTGGTGTCGGTGCCGGGCCACGCCAGGGGAGCGTCTGGTGTAGCAGCCCTGGCCGGCCTCCTGTCGATCGGCTGGATGGCGGCGGTCAACTTTATCATCGACTCGGACTTTAAGTGGTTGCTCTTAGGCTTCGCCCTGTTGTGGGGGGTCGCTGCCTGGCGCTGCTGGTACGAAACGCGTCCAAGCCAGGGCCGTTACGCTCAGATGAACAGGAACAAGAAGTACGAGCAGTCCGCGAGGCGCGACACGGAGGCAGCACAATGTTAGATATATCCCCGCCGGAGAATAAACACGAGAGCCATATGCAGGAGGGTAGGGCCGCACTTCAGCAAGACGGGCCTACTCCAGAGGCCGTACGCAACCCGGACGCCATGCAGAGCTACGCCGAGGCGGAAGGGGCCACTGCGGACCACTCTGCCATGCTTGGTATGGAGGACGCCGGCATGTCTATGCCCGGCATGGACCACACGGCACCGTCAGCTATGGATCACTCGAAGATGGCAGGCATGAAGCACGGTGGCCATAGCGGCGGGATGAGCCACGATATGTCCGACCCCGCTATGGCCCAGGCGATGGAGGCGGATATGCGCACCCGCTTCTTCGTCGCGCTCCTCCTGACCATACCGGTCATCCTCTATTCTCCGCTGGGGCAGGGTCTGCTGCACACTACCCTATCAACGCCGATCCCTGTCAACTGGCTCCTCTTCATACTGACCACGCCGATCGTGTTCTGGGCGGGCTGGATCTTTGTGGGCGGGGCTTTCAGCGCCCTGCGAGCACGCACCCTCGACATGAGCGTGCTGATCGCCACAGGTGTGCTCACCGCCTACCTCTTCAGCGCCTACATAACCTTTACAGGCGGCTCCGATACCTTCTTCGACGCCGCGGCGATGCTGGTGACCTTCGTGCTGTTCGGACACTGGATGGAGATGCGCTCCCGCAAAGGCACCACCGAGTCGCTCCGCGCCTTGTTCGACCTGGTGCCGCCCCAGGCCACCGTGATAAGGAACGGGCAGGAGCTGCAGGTCAATACTGCGGACGTCGTCGTAGGCGACCTGATCCGCATCCGGCCGGGGGATAAAGTGCCCGTCGACGGGACCGTCACCCAGGGCGACACCACAATCAACGAGGCCCTGGTCACCGGCGAGAGCCTGCCTGTATCGAAAGGCCTGGGCGACCCGGTAATTGGTGGCTCGCTCAACCAGGCGGGCAGCATCGTGATGAGGGCCACTCGCGTTGGAGCGGACACCACGATCGGGCAGATAGCCGGGCTGGTGCGCACGGCGCAGAACTCCAAAGCGCCCGGCCAGCGGCTAGCGGATAAAGCCGCGACTGTGCTGGTCCTCGTCGCCGTGGGTAGTGGTCTGGTGACATTCCTCGCCTGGAAGTTCGCAGGCGTACCCACCATAGTCGCGCTCACTTTCGCCATCTCTGCCGTCGTGATCGCATGCCCCGACGCGCTGGGCCTGGCGACCCCCACGGCAGTTGCCGTCGGCATCGGCCTGGGGGCAAAGCACAACGTGCTGATCAAGGACGCAGCCACTCTGGAAGGCGTCTCCGCGATCAAAGCTATCGTGCTGGACAAGACCGGCACGCTCACAGAAGGCAAACCGAAGCTGACCGATATTGCGCTGGCCCCAGACGCCGGGCTGAGCGAGAGCGAACTACTCCGGTTGGTAGCCGGGGCGGAAGAGGGCAGCGAGCACCCTCTCAGCGCTGCGATTGTAGAAGCTGCCCGCTCGCGAAGGCTGACCGTGCCCACAGCCACTACCTTTGCCGCACTAGCCGGGCGCGGCCTAAAGGCAACGGTAGATGGCCGCGAAGTGCTCGTTGGCAACCAACGCCTGCTCGATGAAGGGGAGATCGTGCTGCCTGCCTCCCTGTCGCAGCAGGCATCTCAACTGGCCGATGCCGGGCGGACGCCTATGTTCGTGGTGGTGGACAGCCAGGCGGTGGGGCTCTTGGCGGTGGCTGATACAGTCAAGGCGGACGCCAGGCAGACCATAGCACTGCTCAAGGGGCGCGGCATTGAGCCTGTGATGATAACCGGGGACAACGCGCGCACTGCGGCCGCCGTCGCCCGCGAGCTGGGCATCAAGCGGTTCTACGCCGAGGTGCTGCCGGCAGACAAGGCGAAGCATGTCAGGGCGCTGCAAGCTGAAGGCAAGAAGGTGGCGATGGTCGGAGACGGGGTGAACGATGCGCCTGCCCTCGCCACCGCAGACATAGGCATCGCCATAGGTGCCGGTACCGATGTAGCCATTGAGACGGCCAACATCGTCTTGATGAAGAGCGATCCGCTAGATATAGTGCGGGCGCTGATCCTATCAGGTGCTACAGTCACCAAGATGAAGCAAAACCTCTTCTGGGCGAGCATATACAACGTGCTGGCGATCCCGGTAGCGGCGGGCCTCTTCTACAGTACGCTAGGTTGGCAGATCAGGCCGGAGATCGCAGCTCTACTCATGTCGGTGAGCAGCATCATCGTGGCTACAAACGCGGTGCTGCTGCGCTCAGTCGAGGGCAAGCTGAAGAACCCGGCGCTCGCAGCGTGATCCGGGCGCTACAGGAATCGCTTGTAAATTCGACTTTGTACAATCCTGCAACTGGGCAGGTGCGTGAGCTTGGATGTGCCTACGCGCACGCCTGGGAGTCTATGAAGATCAGCTTTTTAGCGTGATGTATGATAAAGGTTGGAAAACTCTCTGCTATCTGTATGCACGTGGCACATCCAATTACATGATTGTATGAAATGGGGAACAGAACTCAGTTAGGTAGCACACCACTTTGCGGAGCAAACCTCTTGAACGTACTGGTTATAAATAGCGGCAGCTCATCACTCAAGTTCGGTCTCTTCGACGCGCGTAGTACGTGGGATGCTTCGCGAACCCTGTTGCACGGGCAGATTGACGGCATCGGGCACTCGCCGACTATGCAGGTGTGGTCAGCCGGAGGCACAATCACTCGCAGCGTTGATGCAAAGAGCAGCAGAGATGCCATTGGCCTGGCGTTAGCATCTATACGCGAGACAAGCACGAGCGACCGAGCGAATGTGGAGGCAGTAGGCCACCGAGTGGTGCATGGCGGCAGCCGCTTTGTGTCGCCCACTCTGCTTGATGAGCCCACACTTTCCGCGTTGGAGGCATTGAACGAGCTGGCTCCGCTGCACAACCCTGCGGCTATCGAGGGTATACGAGCCACGCGCGATCTCCTGGGCGCAGAGGTGCCGGAGGTAGCTGTCTTCGATACGGCTTTCCACGCTACCCTGCCGGAAGAGGCATATACTTATGCCCTGCCGTTTGGCATGTCGGCCAGGAGGCAGGTGCGTCGATATGGCTTTCATGGCACCGCCCACGAATATATGCTGAGGCGCTACTCTCAACTTGCCGGGATAGCGCCTGAAGAGGCTACTATTATTACTCTACAACTGGGCAACGGCTGCTCGGCCACGGCCATCAAGAATGGCCGGTCGGTGGACACCTCGATGGGTTTCACGCCTCTCGCCGGCCTGGTTATGGGCACGCGTCCGGGTGACCTCGATCCAGGCGTCACCGGCTACCTGGCAGAGAAAGAAGGGCTCTCGCCCGAGCAAGTAAATCTCTTGCTCAACCGGCAGTCGGGCCTGCTCGGCATCTCCGGCCTGTCGGGAGACATGCGTGATCTCATCTCTGCGGCAGAGAAAAACCCACGGGCGCAACTGGCTATCGATGTTTTCTGCTATGCTGTGCGCAAGTACATAGGAGCTTATCTTGCAGCGCTGGGAGGGGCTGATGCTGTGGTCTTTGGGGGCGGCATAGGCGAAAACAGCCCTGCGATACGGGCGCATATATGCGGCGGTCTCGAGTGGTGCGGCCTGCGTCTCGACCCGGTTCGGAACAGTGCGGCAGTAGGCACCGAAGATAAGATCAGCGCAGACGGCGCATCGCTCGAAGCATATGTGCTCAACGTGAATGAGGATATTTTGATAGCCCAGCACACTGCTGACGCTGTTAGAGCGCACAAACATAGCTCAGCAGAATGTTGAGTCCGGTCCAAAGCAATACAGCCTTTCAGGGTCGGTAGTAATATAGGTTTTCAGATGTTTCGCCCCAATCAAGCATGAACACGCAGGCAACTGCGCAATAGGTGCAAAGTTATTCTTTTACGAGCCCTTAGCGTGAGATATGTGAGATAGAGGAGTACGCAAATGTATAGGTTTGACACAACGATTTCGAGCACGGTCAACTTCGATGAAGGCAACGATCCGAGTGGGGAGGCTCAGGGAGCAGAGATCGTCGAAGGGCCGCTTTCCGAAGAGCTGTTGGGCAAGATGAACCGCTACTGGCAGGCGGCGAATTACCTGACGATAGGGCAGATATATTTGCAGGAAAACCCACT
>JALYYZ010000356.1 GCA_030945985.1 Chloroflexota bacterium | reverse complement strand
CCTCGGGCCAGACCCCGCAATATATCCAGCAGCCGCTCGCCGTGGTGCCGTCGTCTTTTAGCTCCTCGAAGCCGCGCAACTGTCTATTCTCGATAAGGTGGCGGCCGTTGATCTCCATCAGTACCTTCTCGGCACTAGGCTCATCTTTGATACGGCTTATGCCGCCGCCGGGCAACATTTCAGGCTCGTCCAGTCCGTAGTCCCAGGTCATGTTGAGCAAGCCGCCATCGCGATGGGCGGTGCTATCTTTGTACAGCTCCCGCAGGCGGCGGCCCAGGTTCCAGATGAACCATAGGTCTGAGCGGCAGTCCCCCGACGGGTCGGTCGCCTTGTCGTGCCACTGGAGCATCCGCTGGGTATTGGTCAGCGTGCCTGGCTTTTCGGTTACGCCCGCCGCCGGCACGAAGAAGACCTCGGTCCTGATCTTCGAGGGGTCCGGATTATCGGGCCCTTCCTTCCAGAATGTCGCGCTCTCTAATAGGAAGAAGTCGCGCACCACAAGCCAGTCGAGCTCGCGCAGCGCTGCCCGGTTGAGGCGCGCATTGGGTGCCCCCACCGCAGGGTTCTGGCCGATCAAGAAGAGGCCGTCTACGTTGCCCTTTGCCATCTCATTAAAGGTCACAAGCTCAGAGTGGTCGCCCGTGAGCCGTGGCAGCCAGCCGAAGCCCCACTCGTTCTCCTCAGTGGCGGCCTCGCCGTACCATGCCTTGAGCAGGCTCACAATAAACTTCGGCATGTTGGCCCAGTAGCCTTTGGGCACAAGCTCTTTGTCGATATACTCCTTCAGCGAATTGTGCTTGCTCTCCCTGCTGGGCTGAGGCAGGTAGCCGGGCAGCAAGTTGTACAGAGTGGGGATGTCTGTCGAGCCTTGAATAGAGGCGTGACCGCGCATAGCCATGATGCCTCCCCCCGGCCTGCCGGGGTTGCCCAGCAAGAGCTGCATCATCGCGGCGGTGCGTATCATCTGCACGCCCGTCGAGTGCTGCGTCCAGCCGAGCGCGTAAACGAGCATTGTGGTGCGCTCACGACCCGAGTTCTGCATCAACATCTCAGCCACGCGCATAAACTGCTCGGCAGTGCATCCGCACGTATCGGCTACCATCTCAGGCGTATATCGCGCGTAGTGCCTGCGCAAGATGTTGAGCACGCAGTTGGGGTGCTGCAACGTAGGGTCGCGCTGTGGCAGCCCCTGCTCGTGCCCACCCGACGTTTTAGACCAGGAATAGGTGCCCTCGCCGCCTTCCGAGCCGGCCGCGTCGGGCTGCTCGGTGCCGGCATACTCCCAATGCGACTCTTTAGGGTTATACTCCCCCTTTTCAAAGTCGAATCCTGAGAATAGGCCGCTCGCGTCCTCAGAATCTACATACTTGTCGTTGATAATGGTCGTGGCGTTCGTATAGTGGAGCACGTACTCCTTGAACCAGCGCTCCTGCCCTAAGATCTGGTTTATCAGGCCGCCCAGAAATACGATGTCGCTGCCGGTGCGGATCGGCACGTAATCGGTGGCCGAAGCCGACGTGCGGCTGAAATGGGGGTCAACGTGGATGACGCGGGCACCCTTCTCACGGGCTTTCATAACGAAGCGGAAACCGACCGGGTGGGCCTCTGCCATGTTCGAGCCCATGATGAGTATGCAGTCGCTATTCTGCAGGTCTTCCTGGTAGTTTGTGGCGGCTCCTCGACCGAATGTGGCGCTCAAACTGGGCACCGAGGCGCTGTGTCATATGCGGGCCTGGTTCTCGATGGCCACCATACCCAGGTTGTTGAAGAGCTTCTTTATAAGGTAGTTTTCCTCGTTGTCGAGGGTAGCCCCGCCCAGGTGCGACATGGCGGTTGTGTTCATCAGCACGTTCCCGTCGGCGTCGCGCTCGACAAAGCTCTTGTCGCGTGTCTCCTTCACCCGCTGAGCTATCCGCTCCATCGCCCAATCGAGCGGCTTCTCCTCCCAGTGATCGCTGTAAGGCGCGCGGTACATGACCGTCTTTACGCGGTGAGGATTGACAGTGAGTTGGAAGGTGTTAGAGCCTTTGGGGCAGAGGGTGCCTTCGTTGATAGGGCTACGCTCATCCCCCTCGATATCGACAACCTGCCCGCCCTTCACATAGACCTTCTGCGCGCAGCCAACGGCGCAATATGGGCAAACGCCATTTACGGCAATAGCGTCGCGGATGCGCGAATGCTTCGCGACCGACATTTCGCTGAAAGCCATGGGGCTGTTGCCCAGACGCCAAAAAAGGCTCCGCTTCTTTGTTCGATCCTGCTTCATCAGAGAGCTCCTTTGCCCATATCGCTGCCGGACCAGCCAGACCGGATGCATTGAAGAAAGTGGAAGTAGCGCTAGCCGGGTAACTCCGGTTTTTGGATTATAGACTCTGCTCTAACAAGGCGTCAAGCGGTCGGCTGTGTCACCACCGAAAGAGATACCGGGAAGAGGTAAATGTAAGGCCGGACCCAGGTGCCCGGAGTAATATCCAGTGTGTAGCAAGAGACGGTCCAAACTCACTGGACTGCTAGCTATTCGGCAGCTAATATGGTCGCCTGGTGCCGGCAGCCGACAGTTATTACAACAGACGATGGCACACCACTTGCACGAGCGACGCTCACGGAATGTCCCACGTTGGGGAACGTTGCGAAGGCTGCTCAACAATCCGCACGCGTGGGAACCCTTGTGACGGGAATATATTACACCAGATTTGCGCGTAGCTCAGGAGGTCAAACCATGGCAGCAGGAGCAAGTGTTGGTCAATCCACAACGGTAAGTACAGCAGCAGTCGGCAACCGTTGGATGGTGGCAGTGGCAGGGGTGGTCATGCAGTTGGCGCTTGGCGCCGTCTACGGGTGGAGTGTCTTCCAGAAGCCTCTTATCAAAGAGTTCCACTGGCTGCTGCCTGAGGTAACGCTCACCTTTACGATAACGATATTTGTGCTCGGGTTCGCCGCTTTTGCGGGCGGGCTATGGATGCGCAAGGTAGGTCCACGCACCGTGGGGCTCACAGCGGGCGCGCTCTACGGCCTGGGCGTCTTCCTGGCTGGCTATGCATCCAACGGCCTGTGGGAACTCTACCTATCGTATGGCGTAATAAGCGGCATAGGGATCGGCCTGGGATATATAGTGCCCGTGGCGACGCTCGTCAAATGGTTCCCTGATAAGCGCGGCTTTATCACGGGTGTCGCAGTAGCAGGCTTCGGGGCCGGCGCGCTGATAACAGCGCCCCTTGCCACCACACTGATTCAGAACGTGGGTGTGCTCTCTACCTTCTCGATCCTGGGAGTGATTTACTTCATACTGGTAGTTGGCGCGGCCCTTTTCATGCGCAACCCGCCTGAAGGTTATCGCCCAGCAGGGTGGACGCCCACTGCGGCCCAAACTGCGCAGCGTGCCGCACGAGACCTGACGCTGGGGGAAGCGCTGCACAAGTGGCAGTGGTACGCCCTCTGGAGCCTCCTTTTCCTGAACGTGATTGCAGGTATCAGCATCATATCGCAGGCCGCTTCGATGGCCCAGGAGATTACGAAAGTTGACGCGTTGACGGCTGCGGGCTTCGTCGGCATCATCGCTATCGCCAACGCCTCGGGCCGCTTCCTATGGGCATGGCTCTCCGACTTTATAGGGCGCAAGTGGGTCTTCCTGGTGATGTTCCTCTTGCAGGCGGTGCTTTTCTTCCTCTTGCCCCTGACCTCGACCTTCGCGATATTCACTATCCTCGCCTTTACAGTAGTGCTCTGCTACGGTGGCGGCTTCGGCACAATGCCTGCCTTCGCCACCGACTATTTCGGCGCAAAGAACGTCGGCCCCATATACGGGCTGATGCTCACCGCCTGGGGAATGGGCGCGGTGGTCGGCCCCCTGCTGATAGCCAACATCAAGCAGTCAACAGGCCAGTACTCGAGCGCACTCTACATAATCGCCGCAATCATGCTGGTGAGCGCTATATTGCCCTTCATCGTCCGCCCGCCAAGCGCCACGGCACCAGAGGGGGACACAGCCGACGTGGTACGCTCAGCCTCACTTACGCGATAGACTGAGCCGACAGAGCTTGGGCATCGGGCCGTAATCGAAGTGTCAGGATTCGGGACACGCAATCTCACCGGCCCTATTCAAGCCGTCTCACTTAAGCCTATTCAGACCCGTGCCTGTGGTTACGTTGCCATCAGCCATATTCCAGGGTACCGAATCTCTGCCGAAACATACGGCTTTATTCCCAGAGGCACCTTCTCTGTTGGCTTGCTGCAACATTGGAGGTAGTCTCGCTGTTCGTCAACTGCCGCTCCGAATACCTTTTGTTATCAGAACTTATGTGCTATAATTAGGCAGCGATTTAGAACGTGTAAGGAGCGTTCTCCCGGGCTGCAAGGTAGGATAGCCGGCAAGATTCCAGGTACTGAACAGGTGTCTGATGTGCGCTTGCTGGGCTCTTGCGAGCGGGAGCCGAGACCTGGGAGTACGTAAGGAGGGGGACAAGGT